>NZ_JBNOKM010000016.1:0-202781 GCF_050171015.1 Paenibacillus sp. TC-CSREp1
TCAGTTTTCAAAGATCAAACTTATTTCGTCGCCTTCGCTCGTTCGCTTCAGCAACTCTTATATCTTATCATGTCCGAGCCAACTTTGCAAGCTTTTTTTCAAGCTTCTTTCGAAGCATTTTTGTAAGTTGCTTGCCGCACCGTGTAAACCGTGTTTTCTTGGCCGGAATTAGAATATACCATACAACGAAACGGTTGACAACTTGTAAAATATCCCACAACTGCTCCCCTCAAAAATACTTATCATCATAGAAAACCTTTGACTGTATAGTCACAATCAACATATTAATCCACATATCAATCCACATAGTACATTTTTTTCTCTGATCATGCTTACAACATCTGGCCGTGTAAGAGTCCCTTCGATTCAAAGACTCCTATTATAAAAGCCCTCAACCTCAAACCCGTTCATCTCATATAGGCGTATGGCCTTCTCGTTCGTTGCAAGCACCTTTAATGTTACCTTTTCCACAGCATTCTTGTCCGCCCATTCCAGACACAACTTCAATAACTCTTTGCCGATGCCGTACCCCCAGAAAGAACGGGCGACACACACTCCAAACTCTACCTGATGCTTGAAACGCTTCAACTCTGTTCCCGCACACCGGCAGTATGCAGCAATCTGACCCGATACCTCGGCTACCAGAAAAAGATTCGTACTCCTTTCAGCATCCAGACGAATGAGTTCTTCAAAACCCGCCTCATCGATGAAAGCTTCCCCTGCTTCACGATCCATATTTTCCGTTTCCCCGTCCAACTGCACACGCAGTGCGCTTAAGATGCCGGCATCCTCTACCTCGGCTGAACGAATCGTGTATCTCATGCCTTTAACTTCATACTCCTGCTGATTAATAATCACCTTGATCCACTCTCCTCCTTCCCATTATAAAATAAAACCGTTCAAATCCTCACTCCATTCACAAATCACGCTCGTTTTAAGCCGTCTTTAGACCTGTTTCTTCTATAAAGAAGCCTATCTATCCCGAACCCATGTCTTACCTACACTAAAACTGCACCAACCTTGCCTTAACCTTCCTCATCTGATTCATACATATCTGAACCTTACTTATCTGACCCATGCTTATCTTACGTTACAAGCCATCACCGATCTGTCAGATCGCCCACACTAACCAATCTCGGACGGGCTTTTTCCCGTCAGCATCTTAAATACCTGGCTAAAATACGTCGCGTTGCGAAATCCCGTCATCTCGCTCACTTCATAAACCATATAATGTCCTGATTGCAGCAGCTCCATTGCTCGCTGGATACGATATCCATTCAGATAGCTGACAAAATTCTCTCCCGTCACCCTTTTGAATAATTGACTCAAATATTTGGGGTGCACAAAAAGACTTTTGGCAATGGCCTCGAAACTGATCTCCTCTGCGTAATGCTCCTCAACATACTGTTTCACTTGTGCAATGAGCTTGTTGCTTTTCTTTTCACCCATCTCTTTGCGAAGCTGCTCCAGCCAGTCCTGGATCACACCATTCATCCAGCCAATCAGATCATGCAGGGCATACTTCGATTGTATCTCGCGCAAGAAATCACTCATCGTGAGCGGAGGGGTCAACATCGGATGCTGCTTTTTCCAGCTGTGCATCATCGTATCAAACAAACTGACTACAATGACCTGCGCATCCTGAATGCCCGCACAATTTCCTTCCTGCAAAGAATGGAACAATTGAAGCCATATTTCCTCTGCCAGACCGATTCGCATATCAGCCCAAGCCTCATTCCACTGGTGAAGCAGCAAGGAATAATCCGTTTCACTACGCTCTGCTCCCTCGGATGCCTCATAGTGATATATACGGCTTCCACCTTGAAACTCTGCCCGTTCTACCGCTTCCCGGCTCTCCAGATATGAGTCAATGACCTCACAAGGATGGTGCTTTACCCGGCCAATCCCTGCACTGACCTCAATTTTCAGATACGTGAAGATCTGATCCATCATTCGGCCTACAAGCACCTGCAATTCTTCTAAATAATCCTGCTCACCCAGCATCAGCAGCACAAATACCTGATCCGAATAGTCTACAATCTCCAGCTGACAATCTGCCATACGGGAGCCATGTTCCTTCACCGTCTCCTGAATAATATCCGCCGCTCCGTAGCGCAACAGCTGCCAGTCCCGCTCCTTCATACGTGTCATAAAACCAGGACGATTCAGATGCAGACTAACGGCTCGAACCCGAGCGTATATCCGAAATCCGATATATTCCATTCTCGCTTCAGGCAATTCATCTACTCGATAGCGGGTGGTAAGCAGTTCCTGCAGAAACTGTTTGCGCAGATAAGGGAGCACCCGCCCTGCTTCTTGTTTGTACGTCCGCTCCAGTCGCTCATGCCGCTCTCGCACATCCTGTTCCAGCAGTACCTCCCGCAGCACAGACTCAATCTCCTCCACCTCCGCCGGCTTCAGCAAAAAGTGATTCACGCCCCAGCGCATAGCCGCTCTGGCGTTCTCGAACTCGTCATATCCACTAAGGATGATAATCGGCAGATGAGGATAGTCGCGCCGCAGCGCCCGTGTAACCTCAAGTCCAGTCATGCCTGGCAAATACACATCGGTCATCACGAGATCAGGGTGCATA
This sequence comes from Paenibacillus sp. TC-CSREp1, assembly GCF_050171015.1. NCBI lineage: Bacteria > Bacillati > Bacillota > Bacilli > Caryophanales > Paenibacillaceae > Paenibacillus > Paenibacillus sp. TC-CSREp1. Next base: position 2,594 of record NZ_JBNOKM010000016.1, read on the forward strand.
CGGTCAAAAAGCTCCAACGCCTCCTCCCCGCTTGCAGCTGTACCTGCAATGCTCAGGCCCAATGAGGGCCAGTCGATATGCTCGGTCAGCGCTTTGACAATATGCGGATCATCATCCACAAGCATAATGGTCTTCATCATTTTTCACCGTCCAGCCACAGATTTAATTGCTCTTCGGTCTCAATGCGCGGCAGCGTGATTTGCACCTCCACACCGCCTGAACCTCCATTACTCAACTGCACGCCGTACCTTTGCCCGCAATACAGCTGTATGCGCTGATGCACGTTGCGTACACCGATGCCTTTCGAATCTTCTATGCTCCATTCATTCGGCAAGCCTTGTCCATTATCCGTAATCCGTATCCTGATATCAGGCACAGGCTCATCGATCTGGTCAATATGCACCTGAATGCGGAGTGTTTCTTCATTTGCATGTCCGTGCATAACGGCATTTTCAATAAAAGGCTGCAAAATGATCTTCGGAATATAACACCCCCTAATGCGCGGATCAATCCGTTCCTGATATTGAATAGCAAACGGCAAACGTTCGGATTGAATGCTGACGTAACACCGGGCATGCTCCAGCTCATCACGTACACGAATAAACAACCTGCCCCCGCTCAGCCCGATCCGCAGCAGCTTGCTCAGCTGAACAATCATACGACTGATGTCCTTGGCTTCATAATCGAGAGCACGCCAGTGAATCATATCCAGCGTATTGTACAGAAAATGGGGTTTGATCTGCGCTTCAAGCAGGCTGGTCTGGGCTTCGCGTTTGGCACGACTCTCGTCCTTGACCTGCTCCATCAGCATCGTTAGCTGTGAAGCCATATGGTTAAAACCGTATGCCAAGTGGGCATATTCTTCTGTAAACGACAGTTGCACACGGGTGCTGAAGTCTCCTTTTTCAAGCTGTCTCATACGTTTAATCAATTGCCGCAACGGGCGGATAATCTGTCGTACAAACAAATAAGCAAGCACAGCGGAGCACAGCAGCCCGAGCACCGCGATACCAAGGATCTGCCAGCCCGCTTGCCGAACTGGAGACAACAGCGTATACACGGGAATCGTCTGCACCAGCCGCCATTGGAGCATCGCCGGTTTGGAATAGAGCACCAGTTGAGCACCTCCAGGTTGACCCGACACCACTTCAAACCCATCTTCACCAGGACGGGCATGCTTCTGGATCCAATCGCTATCTATAATAGAAGAAGACGAATCTGTATAAGCCTGATCGGACCAGGCATTCCCCCCTGCCGCCGCAGCTTTCCCCATCTGCATCACGACATTGCCAGCAGTATCTACCAGCAGCACGTTGCCATCCAGCACCATCGGTACATCAGCGAACCTGCGTACGATATCCGCTCTGCTTAGACGAATGAGCACATAAGCGACCGTCCCGCCTCGACTGTCATAGATCCGCTGTGCATATCCAACCAAGGATTGCCCTGATTCATTCTCACGAAGGGGAACCCAGGCGGCATCTGCCTTTTCCAGCGCAGAAAACCATGAATCATTCGCAAGGGTATCTAACGTAAAAATATGGTCAGCCATCGTAACCGTCACTTCATTAAATGCATCCGTATACAACTCAATTGAGGTGATGCCTTCGCTCACCACGATGGTATGATCGAGAATTCGCGAAACCTCTCGCCGCTGGTGGATCTGTGCGAGCCTTTCCGTATTGGCCGTTTCTAGCAAACTCGACAACTCTCTGTTGCTCGCCAGGCTATAGGCTGTACCCGTCACTCCTGTGATGAAGTCAAAGCCCCGTCTTGTGCTCTCATTCAGAAGCGCGAGTCGCGCTTTACTGATTTCAGTAAAGGTAACGGCGGAGAAGGACTGATAGGACAACCAGACGACAATAGAAACAAGCAACAGATTAAACGCAATAAAGCAAGTCACCATCAACGTGGAGAGCTTGCTTTGTTGCAGCTTTTGAAGAATATAGGAAGACCATCTTGCCTTTCGCATACGGAATCAACTCGTTTCGTCTTGGAATTACCCTTTGAGCCCGGAGGTCGCGATTCCTTCCACGAAGTACTTTTGACACACGATAAATACGATGAAACATGGCACAAGGGATAAAACAGACATCGCAAACATTGGACCCCAATCGGATTGTGAGCTGGAATCGAGGAACAACCGCAGTCCCAGCGGAACGGTGTACTTGCTCACATCGCTCAGATAGATCAGCTGACTGAAGAAATCATCCCATGTCCACAGAAACGTGAAGATCATCGTGGTGACGAGTGCCGGAAAAGCGAGCGGGATAATGATTTTCGTATAGATTCTCACTGGACCACATCCATCAATCGTCGCCGCTTCATCGAGCTCTTGAGGCAGTCCCCGGAAAAACTGTACCATCAGGAATATGAAAAAGGCATCCGTCGCCAGCCATTTCGGGATGACTAGCGGCAAGTACGTATTCACCCACTCCAGATGATTAAAAAGAATATACTGCGGAATCAGCGTAACGTGATGAGGCAGCATAATCGTCATCAGCATCAATCCGAAGCAGACAGCCTTGAAGCGAAAATTCAGCCGGGCGAAGGCATATGCCGCCATAGAGCAGGAGATCACATTGCCCAGCACAGCTCCCAGCGATAGAACGATGGAGTTCGTCAGAAATTTGGAAAAGGCATTCCCCTGAATTCCCGACCAGCCTGTCATATAATTTTGCCAATTCCACTCCTTCGGCCAGAACCAGGTCTCCGTAAAAATCATATGTCCCGGCTTGAACGAGCTGCCCAGCATCCACAAAACAGGATAAAGCATAACAAAGGCGATGCCCGAGATCAGTATGTGCTTGGTCACAATCCATGCTGCAGAATTCCGTTGTCCAATCATGATTTTCCACCATCCTCATAGTGTACCCACAGCTTGCTGCTGCGGAATACGAGCAATGTAAATACGCCGATCAGAATCACCAGCACCCACGCCATCGCGGAAGCATAGCCCATTTGGAAGAAGGAAAATCCTTTTTTGTACAGATAAAGCGAGTACATCAGTGTTGAATTCACTGGTCCACCACTACCGTTGCTAATGATGAAGGCCTGCGTGAACGATTGAAAGGATGTGATCAACTGCATAACCAGGTTAAAGAAAATGACTGGAGACAGAATCGGCAATGTGATATAGAAAAACCTGCGCATCGGACCTGCTCCATCAACAGCCGAGGCTTCATCGTACTCCGGTGGAATCTGCTTGAGTCCTGCCAGGAAAATGATCATCGACGAACCGAACTGCCATACGGACAACAGTACAATGGAGTACAGTGCATATTTCGGATTCGCTACCCAATCTGGTGCCTTGATACCGACCATCGCCAGCACACTGTTGAGCAGTCCGTCACCGCCCAGCATTTTACGCCACAACATCGCAATAGCTACACTGCCCCCGAGCAGTGTCGGGATATAATACACCGTGCGGTAAATCCCCAGGCCGCGGATGCCTTTATTGAGCAGCATGGCAACAAACAGGGCAAAGATCAATTTAAGCGGCACAGATACAGCAACATAGGTAAACGTCACCTGAAGCGACTTGGCAAACAATTTGTCAGACGTAAACATCGTAGTGTAGTTATCCAGACCGACCCAGTTCGGGGCGGCCAGGATACTGTAATCGGTAAAGGAAATATATAACGATGCAAGCATGGGACCCAGGGTCAGGAACAATAATCCGACAAGCCAGGGCGCGAGAAATAATAAGGCGGCTCCATTATGGGCGTAGCGACGTTTCACACGCCGGGCGGCTACTTTCTCGATTCTGGCTTGACTGACCTGTGATGTCGTCATTTTCGCAACCTCCCCGCAGTATTTGAAGTATTCGGAACTGTTATCGACCAGTTACATGTAAGGCACAAGTTGAGCTTGTTTACCGTTACGGCTTCAACTCGTTACTGGCTGGATGCAAGCGTTGCTTTGGCACCTTCAATAAACTGAGTGATAATGTCTGTCATGCTGCCTTGGCCAAAAGCGATCTGTTCGCTTGCACTTTTGAAACTCGTGTCCACTTCAGCGAATCCTTGCGGGTATGGCGGGCTAATCTCACTGGAATGTTTGGATACCGTATCAATGAATTGGAAAATAACCTGCTCGGACTCTGACAGCTTCGGCTGCATCTGCTCACGAATGCTTGCATTAACAGGCACACCGCGCTCCGAGCCAAGAATCGCCGTTGCTTCCGGGTCATTCACCATAAAGTCAATGAACATGGCAACTTCTTTCGGATGCTTGGACTTGGCATAACCGGACATGAACTGACCTGGCTTCAGGTACTCACCAATCCGCTGTTCATTCACGCCGTGAGGCAGCACTTGAATGCCGAGCTTGTGATCCTGGTTTTTGTTCACCTGCTGGAATGTCAGCAACTGATTCGACCATGCAAAATCCATTGCGGCTGTACCTAAGGAGATCGGTCTTGTCTCCAAGGCATTTGTTGTAGAAGCTGTAACTTCGGCAGAGGTAGCCCCTCTGTTCTCACGCAGCTTAGCCCACATCTCGAACCACTGCTTCAATTGATCATTAGTCGCTGTGATCGTACCGTCTTCGAACAAACCTTTGCCTGACTGACGCACAAATACCTCAAACATATTCGTAGCACCGGAAATGTCAGCCGAGCCGTAGAAGCCATCTCCCTTGTCCGCAGCGATTTTGGCTGCAATCGCGGAGAAATCATCCCAAGTCCAGCTTTCTTTTGGTTCTTCAATGCCCAGCTGCTGGAATAAAGTTGCATCGTAGATGACGCCCGGTGCGTTCACTCCAAGGGTAATCGCATATAATTTATCGTCGATCGAGCCCGCTTTGATCATGCTTTTGTCATGATCTGCGATCCGCAGCTCTTTATCCGCATACGGAGTCAGATCGAGCAGGGCTCCGCGCCGTGCAAAGTCTGTCAGGAAGGCATAGTCCATCTGGATAATATCCGGGGCATTGGAGCCGGCAACCTGAGTTGTCAGCTTGTCAAAATATCCATCCCATCCTGAATACTCAGGTTTAATCGTAATGTTTGGATGCTTCTCTTCGAACAATTTGATCACTTTGGTGGTCAGATCATGTCTGGTCTGTGATCCCCACCAGGTCATGCGCAGTTCAATCTTGTCAGCTGCATCGCCTTGGCTTGTCTCACCCGAAGATGCAGGCTCATTTGAGGCTCCATTGGAACAGGCTGTAGCAAATAATAACAGGGACAGGCAGAACAGGGTTACCCACTTTTTTGTGCTGATCATGAATGAATTTCCTCCCCTTTTTGCTTATATGAAATCGCTTACAAACATATTGTAAACGCCTGTCACTGCACATGACATAAACAAAAGTAAGATATCCTGTCAAAAAAGTAAGGGGTTCCCGGGGAAGAAAAACCACCGGAAATTATCCCCGGTGGCGCTCCATTCCTTAAACATGATGGACATCCTTCATTCACTGTAAGCTTTTCAAATATTTCATGTTTAATGTGCTGCTGAAGCCGTTGAAACAGAAGCAACGGGCGAGTTACTGATACGTTCCGACAGGTGCTTCTCCATTTTGGCTACCTCTGTCCCGGCCAGCATCATGATCCCAATGCCGTGGTTATCGTTGGTCACTGTACGCAAGTCCTGATCGTAATACTCGGCTGTAAATGCATATCTTGATCCGCTGCATACACCGTGAACATTGCCTTGACGGTCAATTGCGCTGCATACGAGTCCCTTCCAGGCCCGCTGAGCGGCCGCGACATAGGCTGCCGGATCCTTGAACCAGCCGAAACGCACTCCACGCGCAAAACCATAAGCAAACATGGCTGTGCAAGAGGCTTCCAGATATGTCTTTGGATTGTTCAGCACCTGATGCCAGAGTCCGCTCTCGCTCTGCAGGGCTGCATAACCTTCACATAGTTCATTGAAAAAGGCAATAAGAGCGGGGCGCTCCGGATGTTCTTCCGGCAGAGCCTCCAACACTTCTGTCAGGGAGAACAGCGTCCATCCGTTGCCGCGGCCCCAAGGAATCTGTGTTGCCTGTTCATATTTGAAATCATACACATGAGACATAATCTTGTATTCTGGCATGAACAGATATTTCCGGTACAATGTAAACTGTTTCGCTGCTTCATCGAGCGCTTCGGACTTCCCTGTCACACGTGCATACCGCACGAGGAATGGGGTGCTCATATATAGATCGTCTGCCCACATGGTGTTCTCCGCATACTCTCCGGCACATATACGATAGAATGCCCCATCCGGTCTGCGCTCCAGGCGGGAAAGCATGAAATCTGCGATGCGATCAGCAATCGGCAGGAAGGTTGGTTCCTTGCATTCGGTATATGACTCCAGCATCGCCGAGCCAAAGGAACCGCAGTTGTCCAGCATTTTCAGCATAATCAGCTGCTGATTGATTGCCGGGAAGCCGTATTGCTCACGATCCCACAGCGAATATTCATACATCTGCGTGCATGCCTGCACATGCTCAGCCGCATAACGTGTAATATCCGGTCTTTGCAGGTAACGTCCAGCTTGCAGCAATCCATAAACGGTAACACCCAGCGGATAATCCCAGCGACCATAGTTGGTCACACTGCCCACTGTCCATTTATTGCTCAGCATCGCATTCTCATAGTAAGGTCGGATGAAGGCATCTGGCCGATCCAGCCGCCAGTATGTCCGTTCTGCTCCTTGCTTCGCTGCACTTGTCTGGTACACACGATCCATGCGCATTAAATCCGCAAGCTCGGGTTCCGCCCCTGCCTCAAATGGACCAGCATAGAGCCAGCTATCGCCTGACGCTCCCTGCACTCGGAGCGGAAGCTTGAGTTGAAGCAATTCTGTCCCGGCGAATGCCTCCAGTTCGAACCCCCATGAGTCAGAGCCTGCTTGACATTCACTGCGAATGAGAAGATCACTCTGGCCAAATGGAGCTGTTACTTCGACTTCAAACGGTCCCGGTTCGTTGACTTCTGCAACAGATTGACCATCAAGCCATATGCGCAAAGAGCCCTGAGATTGTCCGGTTAATCGAACCGGACGTCCAGTTGCATCGCGATTGTCCAGGTGTGTCCAAGCATAAGCATGTCTTCCAGGGAGCAGCCCATAGATTCGTTCCAGAGCAGGTTTATTCTGCTCGGATGCTGACCACTGAACCTCTGGCAGCCATTTCAAATCACTTTCATCCTGGCCTGTGAGCAGGTTCGGCTGCGTACGCTGGGATGACACAGGCTCGGAGAACACCCAGCCCGCATGCCCTGAACGCTCCCGAAAAGGCGCAAGCACATTCAAAATCCGCACTTTGCCTTCATCAGAACCGAACTGGCATCCAAAACCGGCAGGAGTATTTTTCATCTCCAGCCATAACGTATTCCAGCCAGGCTGAATGTCAATGCTCAACTTCACCGTTGCATCCGGTGTAATTTCATCAATAACTGTTGAACGGTAGATTAACTCATTGTTGAAATGGAAGCGTACCGGCCCATAGCAGCGTACCAGCACATCCAGATTACGGTTCTCATCCCCCCATACCAGCGCAGCAGCGTAGGAGATGTGATCCTTGGGAGCATCAGGAAAGCGTTTACTCAAATTCAGATCATAAAGCCCTTTGTCATTTTGCAAAATGCCCGACTGCTGAAACACGCGGTATACGAAATCAGCCTGTGCATTGGCACCAATATATCTCTCTGCAAGCACCTTCAAAACCTGCTCCTGATCTTCTCCAAATCGATAATACATGCTCTGCGGTTCACTGAAATATGTTGTCATGAATGCCACATCCCTCTCATGTTGGAATACACTTTTAATTTTCAAATCACGCCTGTATGCAGGACGACAATCTATTTTCTCAATAAGTAGATATAGCGCTTAACCTCCGTAGAACTTTCCCTTGGTCGGGAGGGTAGTCGCTTTACTTTTAATGAACACCTCTGAATGAATATCCTTAGTATAACTGACATGGCTCATGGTGGCTACAGATTTTTGTTTACGCTTACACTGCAATCTGTCATTTACCTAACCGTTACAAGATTATCGTCATAATCTGACAATATTTGTTTAATCATTTCTGGAAACATGACCGATAAATATATCATATATCTCCATATTATCCCATCTCATTTTGGAAGGACAGATTGATATTGAATACACTTGAAGCTCTAATCCACGCAATGCCGTTTGTCAGTCAAATGTTCCGTGATGATATCTCCATCTCTATTAATGATCATGAAAAGGTATTATATTTCTCCGAAGCCAAAAGTCTGGATATCGGTGTAAAAGCCGGAGACGAGCTGCATAATGACTATAAGGATTTCAAGATGCTGACGAACAAAGACTCGCGTACCATCGTGCGCATGCCGGGTGATCTCCAGGGCAGACCCTTTGATTCCATCCTTATTCCTGTGAAGCAGAACGGGCAAGTTGTTGGTATTCTCGGGGTTAACTACGCTCTTGATAACCACCTGAAGCTGGAAAATTTGATTAGCGAAAATGAAACAACCATCAATGCTCTCGTTGGCGGCATTCAACAAATCGCAGCTCATTCAGAGCAGCTGTCGGCAACCTCGGAGGAAATTTTGCGAAATTCGAAGAAGGCTTCCGAGAACTCTGTGAACGTCACCAAAGTAACCAATGTCATTCGTGAGGTATCCGAGCAGACCAATCTGCTTGGCTTGAATGCCATGATCGAGGCCGCTCGTGTCGGGGAGCAGGGAGCCGGATTCGGCATAGTTGCCAGTGAAGTTCGCAAGCTCTCGGACCATACGAAGCAGGCTGCGTCAGATATCGAAACCTCGCTGGGAAGCGTGCAGGATTCCATGAAACATATGGAGCAGGAGATTGCACAAATATCAACAGCCACGGTGGATCAGGCCAAGCTTGTAACCGAATTTATGCAGAGTATAGAACAATTGGGCGAGACCAGTGCCAGCCTGAAAACTTTTGTACAGCAAATGCTGGCACTCGAGTAATTCTGTTTAATTAAGAACGACCATACTAGCCATCACGATATACATAACATATGAATTCAATACAAAATGAAGAAACCTCTGTTCGTTTTCTCTAGTAAGACAATGAACAGAGGTTTCTTATGTTGAAGCAAATTTAGCAGCTCTCAAGTCAGCATGTCAGAATGAGAACTTTGTCCAGGTAGGAGCATCAGATTTCAACAGCAACCCCAAAGTGATCCGACACGACAGGGCCGTTCTTGCCATCAAGCACCACTGTGGAAGACTGAGCCTGTATCGGACGATTCGAGAAAATATAATCTATCCGCAGCGGACGCTCATTGTTGGCCCATCCGGCAATCGCTTTGACAACCGTGGCTCCATCATCCTTTTGCTTCGCTGTCGTATACAGATCATTCCACCCATGCTGCATCATGTAGTCATATCCCTCTCCGCGAATCTCCGCCACGTTGTTAAAATCGCCCATCAGATATAGGGGCTGATGCATGTAAGGTGCAAGCTTGCTCTCCGTCAAATCCCACTGGCCCTTAAAAGGTTCCTGCGCATCGTCCCACCAATTGAAATGTCCATTAACAAACCATGCCGCTTCTCCGTGTACATTCGTCTCTATGCCTACGATTTTGCGTGTGCGGTAATTGTTGTAGTCCCGAATGTGGGATACATACTCCCCAAACGAATGTGCAATTGGCGTCCGGCTTAGAATCGCCAGTCCTTCATCATAAGTTCGAAACCCGATGTGGGTTGGAACCCAGGTCCAATAATACGTCTCTGTCAACTGCTGCAGCAGGACATGGGCATAGTTATCTTTTTTAATCACAGCGTGCGCATCAGTGGGTACATACGTCTTTAACGCTTCTTCAGGCAACGCACTCTCCTCAATGGGCTGGTTAACCTCCTGCATGGAAATAACGTCGAACTGATGCTTATTGATAAAGTCAGCCAACTGGCTGATTTTGTTCCGTTGCTCTTCTTCTGCCCAGGCATGGACATTTAATGTAAGGATCTTCACGATGTCTCTCTCCTGCTCTAAAATAATCTGACCACAGCTTCTGGCCGCCTTGCTCTCTGCATTGCTCTCAAAAGGAATACATATGATAAGCATACACAATATGAACTATTCCTGCATATCTGCACGAGCAGCCCTGGAACTGATATGATAGAATCATTGATACTCTAGGCATGGACGTGGCAGACGTCACCTTTAGTTAACCCATGTTTACCCCAGGAGATGGAATGATGAATATACCTGACGAATGGAAAATGGATGATGCGCAGTGGCAGGCATTGATTTTTAAGGTGGCGGAGCTTTATAACAACCTGACGATCATGCGCGGATTCCAATATTATAAACAAAAACGTGTTGGACCATTACTCTTCAGTCACCGCCAGACAAGGCATCATAATAATGCGGCAATCTACGATCATACTCAGAATTTCACTGGGAATCTTACTCAGGCAGATTCTCAAGAATCCGGGACGATTACAGCCGAGGTACAGGGAACGGAAGCTTATACGGTTGTGCTGTACATGGAAGCCTTGTCGACCAGCCGCTGTACCTGTCCTGTTAACACGCCGTGCAAACATATGGCTGCCGTACTGATGAGTTATGCCGAGCAGCAGGGGCGCCCTGTCCCTGCACTTGTGAATGCACATGCAACTACCTCCTTGAAGCAAGCTGCCAAATCCGTGGTCACTGCCTCCTCCGGGAGAGCATACAGCTTTGACAGTACCTCGGATCACGGGCAGACCTTCGAAGACAAGAACGCTGTGGACGGACGCCAGTACAGCGAGATCAGGGAGCAAGCAGCAGCACTGGCCGGCATAAGCATACCGGAATGGCATGAGCTGTTTCGTGACAGCCTCCGTCGGCTGGGAACAGGTACAGCAACTACAGCTTACATTCAGGAGGCTTCCGATGAGCTGTATGCCATCAAGCCCAAGCTACCCGCCGCCATGGAGCAGCTGTTTGAGCTGCATGTGCTGCTCTACCTTATGCGGTACTGCATCCCGCCTGCACGTAATTCCATCACAAATACACCTGTATATTTAAGTTACCCGGCCCAGCTGGCCGTGGATGCACTCCAGAAGAGACTTGAAGCCCTGCTGCTCCAGCCGCTTGACTGTTCTGGTCTTCAGGGTGTGGCACTTGAGCAGTTCTGGGCAAGGCTGGTCGAGACCGCAGGTTATTTACGCACAGAAATGTTAACCGAGACGGCAAACATGATGTTTTTTACGCCAGTATACACCAAGCTATGGCTGAACTGGATTGTAACACAGCCGCAGGGAAATTCAGATCTGCTGGAGACAGAACTGGCTACCCTGGACAGCATTGAGCAGGATGCTGTGCAGCAGGCGAAGGAGCAGGAGCTTAACGGGCAGAGACCGGTCAAAAAAGTCATTCTTCCGCTGCCGCTTGTTCTGGCTCAAGGCTGGATGCACTACCATCTGAAGCAGGATACAGCTGCATGGCAAAAGCTTGTCCATGGCAGCACTGCGTACGGCGTACCTCCTGAGCAGCTGCTATATTTCCTGCATACACTGGTCGATGCAGCTGAATGGACACGTCTAGCCGAATGGCTGGTGCAGCTAGGCCCTATGCTGACCAATCGGCGCAACACGCCGTTGCAGGACTACATGCAGCTGTGGGATTTAACCATCCAGCATGTGCCGGAATCAGAGCATCAGATGTGGGACACGCTCGTCAGCATGCTCCCTCACTCTCGCCCTGCCTACGAAGAGGCTATGCATTCACGCGGACAGTGGCGCAGGTGGATTGATTTTCAGCTGAGTACAGGTACGGAGCCGCTTGAATTCCGCGTTGCTGTGCTGCAGCCGATCGAGAAGGAAGCACCTGAATTGCTGCTTCCGTTCTATCATCAGGCGGTGGAGCGATATATTGGACATAAAAACAGGGATGGTTACAAAGCCGCAGTCAAGCTGCTGAAACGACTGTCCAAGATCTATAAAAAATTGAAGCATGATGAGCAGTGGGAGCACTTCATCACTACCCTCGCTGTCCGCAACAGCCGGTTACGCGCCCTGCAGGAGGAGCTTCGGAAAGGTAAGCTGATTCCATGAGTCTATTACATCCGTATACAGAAACAATCGAGGTACATGTTGCGTTGACCGGATATGGCGACGCCTTGTTCTATGGTGCCCTGAATACACATCACTTTGTCTCTGGTCAGTCGCTGAAGCAGCGTCTCTTCGCCTGGCATGTTCCGTCCTTCTACGGTACGGAGCTGGAAATCCGCCAGGTTGAAGAAGTAGAGCTGGTCGTACTGCCCGCTGAAGAAGTCCTTCCATTCTTCGCTTCAATGAATACACTGACTCATATCGAGTGGAAATGGGACGAGCAGGCAGCGTATCTCATTCAGCTGTCACCCATGCTTGCTTCCTCTATCGAGAACCGCAAATATGTTCCCAGCTTCGAGGCCTACCGCGCTGGTCAGCTGCAATGGAGCTGGGACTCTGACAGCCTGAAAAAGCAGGACCTCGCCGCACTGCATGAAGCGTTCCGGCATACGGACGAGAGCTATGCCGAAGGGCTCGGCGCTGCCTACTCTGCCGCTGTATTCCAGCAATGGTACAGCACCGAAGAAGCAGCCGCCGATCTGCGGCGCGAGTTCCCGCAGCTCTTTCCCGAGCGCGGGATGATTCCGCGCACGGCTGGTCTTGATGCCCGGTCATGGCTGGTGTCCATCGGCTGGAAGGCCGATGCCGCACCATTCCGGCCGATGCTGCAGCTGCAGGAGCCAGATGAGGACAACACATCCTGGCGCCTGCGCCTGGTGCTTCAGAACAAGCTGGACGCTGCCGGGCTCGTGCCCGTTATGCTTGATTCACGCGGACGACTGGAAGGCGAGTGGCCTGAAGCGTGGACGCCGTTCATTCTGGATCGTGCATCGGGCTGGCTGGAGCAATTACGCGCTCAGCTGCCGCGTCTTGGAAGCTCCATCAGCGGCAGACGTGATGTGCTGGGTGATCCGCTGGATGACAGGCAGGCCTGGCAGTTCCTGACTCAGGAGAGCGGCCGCTTGCTGGCAGCAGGCTGGCAAGTGCTTCTGCCAGGCTGGTGGGAAGCAGCCCGCAAGAAAAAACCTAAGCTGCGTGCCAAGGTGAAACCGGAAGAAGGCAGCGAGCGTGGACAGTCCTTCTTCGGACTGGACTCTATTATTCATTTTGACTGGCGCATCGCAATTGGAGATACCGATCTTAGTGAAGAGGAATTTGCGGACCTGGTGGCCCGTAACGAGCGACTGGTTCGCTTTCGCGGCGAATGGATACCGCTCGATCCCGATCTGCTGGAACAGATCAAACGAGCAATGGGCGGTGTGGATCGGGAGCAGGGGCTCTCGTTTCAAGATATTCTGCACCTGCACCTGCTTCACAATGAGCAGCGGGAATATGCCAAGCAGAAGTGGAAGGAAGGTCAGCAGACCGAAGAAGAGCAGCCGCAAGCTCAGGCCAGCGAGAGTGTCCGGCTTGAAGTGGAGTTAAACGAGCACCTGAATCGGGTCATTGCCCAGCTCGGAGGCGGCCAAGGTGGCGCTCCCTCTCTTCCTGTTCCGGGAGGACTTCATGCAGAGCTGCGTTCCTATCAGAAGGAGGGCTTTGCCTGGCTTGGATTTTTGCGCAGATTTGGTCTGGGAGCCTGTCTTGCTGACGATATGGGGCTTGGTAAAACCATTCAGTTTATTACGTATCTACTGCACATCAAAGAGCATGAGCCACGTTTGCCTGGACAAGCCCCGGCACTTCTCATCTGCCCCACCTCTGTGCTGGGTAACTGGCAGAAGGAGATCAGCCGCTTCGCTCCATCCATTCGGGTGAGCCTGCATTATGGCGCGCGGCGGTTAAGCGGGGAGGAATTTCAGGAACAGGCTGAGCAATCGGATATCATGATTACCTCGTATGCCACAGCGACACTGGATCAGGAGCTGCTCGAAAGCTACACATGGTCTGCGATCTGTCTGGATGAAGCGCAGAATATCAAAAACGCGCAGACCAAACAATCCATGGCCGTGCGCAGCTTCCCGGCGAAACACCGCATCGCGCTCACGGGTACGCCGATTGAGAACCGGTTAGCCGAGCTGTGGTCCATCTATGACTTCATCAATCCGGGGTATCTCGGCAGCGCTCGCGCGTTCCAGACTCGCTTCATCAGTGCCATTGAGAAGGATAAGGATGAGCAGCGCATGCAGGATCTGCAGCAGCTCGTGAAACCCTTCATGCTTCGCCGCAAGAAAAAGGACCCGAATATCCAGCTCGATCTGCCGGATAAAAATGAAATGAAAACCTATATTCACCTCACAGGTGAACAAAGCGCATTATATGATCAAACCGTGCAGGCACTGATGGATAAAATGAAGGAACTTGAAGGTATCAAGCGGAAAGGCGCGATTCTATCCGCCTTAACCCAGTTGAAGCAGCTGTGTGACCATCCGCTGCTGCTGACCAAGGAAACGCTGCCGGAGGAACTTGCAGATGAGGGCTCGGCTGGCTCGGCTTATGACGTGTACAGCCCGCAGGATATGGCGATGCTGATCAGCCGTTCTGCCAAGCTGGAGCGCTTGATGGAGCTTGTCCGCGAGCTGCGTGATGAGGGCGAGCGCTGCCTTATTTTCACCCAGTACATCGGTATGGGGCAGATGCTTCAGCAAGTGCTGCGGCAGGAACTGCAGGAGCCTGTATTGTATCTGCATGGAGGCACATCGAAGACCGCACGGGACCGTATGATTGAGGAATTTCAGTCTCGCAGTCTGCCTGCGGACAAACAGCCCTCGGTCTTCATTCTGTCGATTAAAGCTGGCGGCGTGGGACTGAATCTGACGGCCGCCAATCACGTCTTCCACTTCGACCGCTGGTGGAACCCTGCGGTAGAGAATCAGGCGACAGACCGGGCTTATCGGATGGGCCAGACCAAGGATGTTCAGGTGCACAAGTTCATCTCTCTCGGCACACTGGAAGAACGAATCGACGAGATGCTGGAGAGCAAGCAGCAGTTAAGCGACAACATCATTACCAGTTCCGAGAACTGGATTACCGAGCTGTCTACGGATGAGCTGAAGGATCTGTTCACCCGGCGCAGAGACTGGTCTGGTTAAATTTTATTCTTAAAAAAGAGCGAAGCTTGGGAAGGTTAGTCCCGGCTTCGCTCTTCTCATTTCATGCCGTTATGTTATGAATCTGTAAACGATCGGACAACCTTGACATGCTGCCGTATCAATCGCTTAACGCATATTGCCAATAATGGAGGATCTGGAGTCTTGCATTTTTTTAATGAAATTTGTCATGAGATCAAAAGCTTCATTCCGTTTGTTAGACAGGGATTGCAAACGAAGCATATCCATTTGTTGCGAATTGCTGAGGGCATCAATCTGCCCTTTCAGTGACTGCACCGCTGCTTGATCCCCTCTTTGCTGCGCCGCTTGCAATTGTGCATTCAGCTCTGCAATTTGCTGATTGCGCTGCTGAACTACTTGAATCTGCGATTGCAGCTGGGATTCCAGCAATTTGCTGCGCTCCTGCTGAACCATCATCATTGCCGTTTCAATATCCATGGAAGAGATGTCCACGCTGGATAACGAAGATATCGGTTGAATCGCATAACTGCTTGCTGCCGAAGCAGAAGTAACAACCGATACAGCTGCAATTGCGGCAACAGCTGTTGAAGAGAGAAGCTTGATTGACTTTTTCATGGAATAGACCTCCCGACATATGTAGAAGACATCTGGTGGAGATTGACATCTTTCGACATGATTATACCAGAAGGCCCAGGACTTTAAATCTATTTATTTTAAATTTTAGATAAACTCCTTCAGCTCGGTATCAGCTACAACTCTGCCCCATTGGTGCGGATCACGTTCTGATACCAATAGAACGAGTCCTTGCGGTACCTTTTCAGCGTACCCTTGCCGTAGTCGTCCTGATCCACGTAGATAAATCCGTAGCGTTTGCTCATCTCGGACGTGCCTGAACTGATCATATCAATGGGCCCCCACATCGTATAACCCAGCACCTCTACGCCATCAGCAATAGCAAGTCCCATCTGTTCAATATGCTTGCTCAGGAAATCAATGCGATACGGATCATTCACTGTGCCATCCTCATTCAGTGTGTCGTAGAATCCCGAGCTGTTCTCCAGAATAAATACGGGCTTCTGATACCGGTCATAGACCAGATTCAGCGTATAACGAAGGCCGATCGGGTCGATCTGCCATCCCCACTCGTTTGCAGGCAGATGCGGGTTTTTATAAACGCTGTGCACGTTGCCTGCTGTCAGTTCAAGCTGCTCGGTATCACTGCTGGAGATCATGGAATTGTAATACGACATGCCTACAAAGTCAGCCGTATGTGCCCGAATCCCTTCCAGATCGCCCTCTTCGATACGGAGCTGAATGCCTTTATTTTTAAAATACGTCTTGCTGTAGTATGGGTACTCCCCCTTGTTGAGCACATCCAGATAAAACTGATTTTTCATCTGATCATCCTGCTGCATCTGAAGCGCATCCTCCGGCTTGCACGTATATGGATACGTTGTGAAATAGGCCACCATGCTGCCAATCTGGTTATTCGGATCGATCTCATGTGCCAGCCTGGTTGCTCTGGACGCAGCCACAAACTGGTGATGCAGCCCCTGGAAGAGCATTTCCTCATAATTCGGCGCGTCATAATCAATGATGCCGAGCGTTTTTGCCGATGCTTTTACACTCATATTGATCTCGTTGAACGTAACCCAGTATTTCACTTTGCCTTTGTAGCGATTAAACAGAACTTCGCAATACTTCACATACAGATCGACGAGCTTGCGGTTGTACCAGCCGCCGAACTTGTCCATCAGCACAATCGGGGTATCAAAATGACTGATCGTAATCAGCGGCTCCATGCCGTGCTTCAAACACTCATCAATAACCTGATCATAGAATTGCAGTGCTTTTTCGTTTGGAGCGGCATCATCCCCACCCGGAAATACTCTGGCCCAAGCGATGGAATAACGGAACACTTTGAAGCCCATCTCGGCAAACAAGGCAATATCCTCACGGAAACGATGGTAAAAATCAATCCCCCGCCGCTTCGGATAGTTCCCCGCATTCGGGTCTTTTCGAGCCTCCTCAATCATGTCCCAATTTACACGAATCTGCTTGGTCACCTTACGGTCGTTTTTCTCGTTAAACTTCATCACCTCGGGAATGGTCAGCGTTTTGCCATCCACATCGTACGCACCCTCGGCCTGGCAAGCAGATAGTGCACCACCCCATAGAAAATCTTTTGGAAAATTGGAATTGGTTATATTGGTCATTCTAGTTTCCTCCTGTTATTTTATATAAGTTGAATTAAAGATTTTACACAGTCCACTCCGATGACAGAATAACCTTCCAATCGCTGTTATCCCCAGATTTTTTTAGATTCCCTTATCCTAAGGGGAAAATCCGGTGATAAAGGCGACCGCTCCGCTTTTCCAGGTTTTTTCTGTCCTCTTCGTTAATGTGTAAAAGAACCGTTCAACTTGTATAGTTTTCTTATTTCATTCAGTTCGGACAAGCTTCACTTACGGAATGAGCTTGATCAATGCTTCGCTCTCCCGGATCGGGCCACTGCTCGCTGTTGTCAGCACATCTCCATACTGCTGCATATTGGTAACAACAATTGATGTGATCGTGTTATAACCTGCGGAAGTAATGCCTTCTGGATCGAACTCCACCAGCAATTCTCCTGCTTGGATGGTTTGTCCCTGCTTGATGTGTGCGTTAAAATATTTGCCTTTCAGGCTGACGGTGTCTACCCCGATATGAATCAGAATTTCTACGCCGTTATTTGCCTTCAGGCCAATAGCATGTTTCGTGCGGTAAAGAGCTTCAACAACACCGTCAAACGGGGCATACACCTTGCCTTCCGTCGGCACAATCGCAATGCCTTTTCCCATCAGTTCCTGTGCAAAGGCTTGATCCTCTACTTCGGAGATCGGTTTAATCTCCCCTGTCATCGGACTTACGATGAGCATATCTGTGGAGGAAGATGTCAAAAGGGATGCTTCTGATTGTACTGTGCTTCCCGCAGCCATCGTTGGATTGTTATCTGCTGAGCCAGCATTTTTTTGCTTTGCCAGACTTGTTCCATCTGTATCTTCCTTAATGCCTGCAATCAGCGTGAATACAAAGGCTAATACCACTGAAGCAATACATCCGAGGATGACATAGATATAACGATCTGCTGTGTACGTGCCTAATGCCAATACACCTGGAAGGGCGATTGCATTAGCCGTGGTATGAACCAGACTGTAAAATCCGCCAACGATACCGCCTGCAAGACAAGCTGCAAAGAAAGGGCGTTTGTACTTCAATGTTACGCCATAAATCGCAGGTTCGGTAATGCCGAATAGGGCTGTTAATCCACTTGATCCCGCAGCAGATTTCATCGTTTTGTTCTTCGTCAGGACAAATACACCAAAGGCCGCGCCAGCTTGGGCCAGATTTGCGGCAAGTGCCGTAGGCAGCAGAACAGTCGCACCCAGTGTAGCCACTTGTTGAATCTGAATCGGCATGATGGCATAGTGCATACCGAACATAACCATAATCGGTTTAAAGAAACCGAGAATTGCACCTGCCAGCACACCTGCGGTGGAGAAGAGCGAGTTAATACCATTCGTCAGCCAGTCACCGATATGTGAACCCACAGGGCCAAATACGATGAGTTCAAGTGGAACCATAATGAACAGCACGATCATTGGCGTAAGCAACACTTGCAAAAACTTAGGGACTACTCGATTGACGAGTGGATATAAGTAACTCATAATCCAGACCGCCAGGATGATTGGAATGACGGAAGACGAGTATTTCATTAACAAAATCGGCATGCCTAGAAAATCAACCGTGCTAACACCTGTCTCCGCAATTTTAGCTGCCGCATTCAGAATCGTCGGGTGCATCAGCCCAGCGGCAAGAGCTACCGCAAGATAGGGATTCGTTTTGAACTTATGTGCTGCACTGACTGCCAGGAAGAACGGCAGGAAATAAAAGATCAGGTCACCGATCATATTGATGATGACCATGAATCCAGACCCTTCCAGCCATCCAAGTGCTGCCATTACCGTTGCCAAGCATTTGATCATGCCGCAGCCTACCAGTGCCGGGAGGATCGGGGTAAAGATACCGGCAATTGTTTCAAGTACCGCATTGAACGGGTTGCGCTTTTTGTTCGATCCACTGCTTGCTGCGGATTCTTCGGAATTTTCCAGTCGATCTGATGTTAAGTTTTTGACTTCACTGTAGACGGCATCCACTTTCGCTCCAATGATAATCTGAACCTGTCCGCCGGAATTCTGAGCTTTAAGCACACCCTCCAACTGATTCAGTGTCTTCAGATCAGCCTTACTGTCGTCCTTCAAAACAAAACGTAAACGGGTAGCACAGTGTGTAAGTCCAGATATATTTTGCTCGCCGCCAACGAGTTCAAGCACGTTTTTAGCCAAGTCTTTGTTATTCATAACCCTCTTCTCCTCTGCTTCATGATGGATAATTAGATATATATGAAAAATGACCAAGCCGGGGAATCGTCATTCCCTACGCTTGGTCATGCCTGATCGAATCAGTAACAGTCCATGAATGAGTATTCAGTTGCTTTCGCTTTTCCAGGTCTTTTCTGTCCTCTTAGTTTTTGTGTAAATCAAGGAGTTTAGCCTATATAGAATTAAAGGAATCATTCCGCCGGTTCGTTGGAGGTTAATCGCTGGATATGCAGGATCAGATATAATTTTTCATCATCGGAACATGTCCAGCCATAGTTTGTTTTCAGGAAATCGGCAATCTTCTCCACACAGGCGAGCTCCTTCGGAAACTTTTCCTTCACCATCGTATACAGTGACTCATTCTCATCTTTCAACGACTTGCCGCTCATCTGTCGCATGATGAAGTACCTTATATGAGTTGCAAATCGCATGAAATGAATGGAATCCTCTTGAAAATCAATCTTGAGTGCGTATTTGATTACGGAAAGGATCTCTCCCGTCACAGTAGTTACCTTGGTTGTATCACTCATCTCGCCGGAGCCTACCTGTGCATTGACAAAATGCAAGGCAAGCAGGGTGATCTCGGCTGACGGCAGTGCCAAATTCGTTTTCTCCTGAATAAGCTTCAGTGCAGCTTCACCCACTCGTGTTTCGTTCGGATAGAGCGTTCGCACTTCCCACTCCAGCGGATTTTTGATGCTGATACCCTCTCTGGTTCGAGAAAGGGCGAAGCTGATATGGTCGGACAAGGTGAGAAGCAGGTTAGGATTGAAGGTTTTGTTCAAAATTTCACTGCCCAGCTTCATGACTTCCTCTGCCAGATATATATCCTCAATCGGAATACTGTTCAGCAGATCATACATTCGGATGTTCTTTGGGGCTACGAAAATTTTCTCCACCAGGTCCGTCTCGGTCAGCTCATATGGCGTTTTGAGGAATCCCACACCTTTGCCTACGACAAAAACCTCTTCGTTATGTTCATTAATGGCAATCGCCACGTTATTGTTCACTTTCTTGATAACCTTCAATGTTCTCACCCCCCGCTAGAAATAAAAAAAGACCGAAAGCGATTACACTAAAGCAATCGAATTCGGTCATGCCTGGTTTCCCCAGTAACAGTCCGTGTTAGCAATATACCTTTATTATAGGCACATCCTTCGAAAAGTCAATCCGTTAATATCAGGAAAACGGATCAGTCTTCCTCTATTCTTGTACTGACCCTTGTGAAGGGTACATACCGCCCCTTAGCGTCTAACAGACGGGAACTTGTTTACATCCAAAAATAAATGTGACCCTATGCCTTGCCCGGCAGTCTAATCTATGTAAAACCGGCCAAGAACTGCACACAGACATGATATAAACCTATTGAAAGGAGCTATGACCATGGAATTACCCGATCTCATCCAACAGGCTATACAGGGAGATCGCGATGCCTTTATCAGGCTCATCCGAGACATCGAACATTCCCTATACAATACTGCAATATCCATGCTGCGCAAAGAAGAGGATGCGGCCGATGCCATTCAGGAAACGATCCTGAAAGCCTATAAATCCATGCACACCCTTCGGGAGCCCCGATACTTCAAAACATGGATGTTCCGTATTCTCATTAACGAGTGCAACACCTTGTTGTCCCGCCGTTCCCTCTCTACTTCTTATGCCGAAGTGCCCACAGGGCATCAGGCACAAACCAGCCCATACGATGAGGTGGATATGCGGGAGGCAGTCGATCAGCTGGAGGAAGCCAAACGAATTGTGATTGTATTGCACTACTTTGAAGATATGAGTCTGCGTCAGATTGCTGACACGCTGGGCCTGTCCGAAAGTGCTGTGAAGATGAGGCTGAATCGCGCCAGAAAAGAACTCTACCAGAAATTCAAAAACTTTCGGGAGGTAAAATTACATGTCAAACCCATTTAATCTAGATCAGAAATTAAAAGAACAAGCCAAGGAGCACCCTGCCATGTCTGAAATCGTACGTAACCGCATTGATGCCACACTTAAATCTCTTCCTGAATCACCGGATTCAATGAATGTGGAGCGGATTCCGGCTCAGCATGCAAGACATGTTCATAAAGGACTGCGCCGTACTGCTGGAGCTGTAGTTGCAGCAGGTGTGCTGGGCGTAATGGTGTTCGCATCAGGCTTTGTTTCTCCAGCGATGGCCGACTCGTTACGTAACATCCCGCTGGTAGGCAGTCTCTTCAGCTCGATTGAAGCCGATATGGGTCTGAGAAATGCAGGTAATGAAGGCTTGGCTACACCAGTGAACCGTTCCTTTGCATATCAGGACGTTAAGTTCAAAGTGCTTGAAACGGTCTATGACGGTACACGCGCAGCATTCCTCGTTCACGTTACTGCGCCTAATCTGAATCAGGGCATGTACGACAATGGCAAGGATATTGTGAAGCTGAGCAGCAGCGTTGAGAATGTGTTTTTCGATATGAACGGCTCTCCTCAAAATGGCGGCCTTTTCTATAGCTCAGCCGGGGCCAACGAGCCCGACACCCTGCTCTTTGAGCAGGTCATTCCGTCCAATCAAACGGGGGCAACTCCGGATCAATTCGATGCCAAGGTTAAACTGACACTGCAAGGCATAGATCATGAGTTTGAGCTAACTGTTCCTTTTACCAAATCTACAACCGACACTTATAATGTACAACCGAATATGAGTGTGAAAAAGGATCTGCTTACAGCTACAGTTGCCAAAGCCGAGGTTACGCCGATCACCACTCGCTTAACTGCCTCTATCGGTTTTAATAGAAAAGAAGTATTAACTGCCAAAGAAGAAGAACAGCTGCGCAAAATCCGATTTGCAGTCTATGATGATCAGGGTCGACAACTGACTGCTCTTAGCGGGGAAGGCATGTATGAAGCTAACCAGTTAACATTGGAAAGCATCTATGCGACAACTTCCAAGGATGTCAGATACCTGGTTGTGAAGCCTTTTCAGATCAATGATGATTTCTCGGAAGAGATCCAAGACGATCAGTTTATTAAGGGAATGGAAATGAAAATCCAGCTGCAATAGCTGCATGTGCATGGTATATGTTTGTTTGGTCCCGAAAGGCAAAACATGGTCTGCTGCTTTAGATGAAAAAGTCTGCGAGCTGTGATACAATGAAGGAATTGTGTATTCGCAGACAGACATGCAGATTGAGCTCAAAACGTAAACATTTTGAGTGCTCTTCATCTATTGATCATACTGCCACTTTAGGGAGGTTTATGGAACAACCATGCTCATTATTGGTATCGCCGGAGGAACTGGCTCCGGCAAAACAACGGTAGCCCGCTCCGTTATTGAACGTTTGGGATCAGGCAAAGTGACCTTCATATCCCAGGACAACTATTACAAGGACCAGTCAGACCTTACACCTGAGCAGCGTCGGCTTACGAACTATGATCACCCGTTTGCCTTTGATAATGACCTGCTGATTGAGCATCTTACTCTTTTGAAAAAAGGGCAAGCCGCTTATGCTCCTGTATATGACTTCACCATAGATAACCGTGCGGCAGGCGAAACAATCGAACTTGCGCCCAACCACATTGTCATTGTAGAAGGTTTACATGTGCTTATTGATGAACATCTCCGCACACTGCTTGATATCAAGGTTTTTGTGGATACCGACTCCGATGTACGGATTCTTCGCAGAGTGCTGCGGGACATGGAAGAGCGTGGACGTACAATCCAATCCGTATACAAGCAGTATCTTGAAACGGTCAAACCAATGCATGATGCGTTTATTGAGCCGTCCAAAAAATATGCCGATATCATTATCCCTGAAGGCGGGCATAACGAAGTTGGTATTCAGATGCTGTCTATTCTTACCGAGAAGTATCTCACGGGAGAGAATTGGAACAGATCCTGATCGAATGCATCACATTTCGGGGGAGCATCTCATCACTGCAATTCAAGGAAAATCCAGATTACGATACAGCGTAATCTGGATTTTTGTTTTTTTCTAACGAATTCTTCATTTATACTATATAGCATAGTTGGTTGAAAGGAGTTTTACCTTATGGCTACTTTTGAAGAATTTATGCAGCATGACATTCGAGTAGGTACTGTGGTGGAAGCTGAAGTGTTCTCGAAGGCGCGTGTTCCTGCAATTAAAATGAAAATTGATTTTGGGCCGCTTGGTCTTAAAAATTCCAGTGCTCAAATTACCCACCGCTACTCGCCGGACATGATGATTGGCAAACAGGTCGTTGCTGTCGTTAATTTTCCACCGCGACGGATTGCGGGCTTCGTCTCCGAGGTGCTTGTACTGGGTGGTGTGCCTGGCGAAGGAGACGTAGTCCTGCTTTCACCGGATCATCCGTTGCCCAATGGAACACCCATTGCCTGACTATATTTTTGAATTAGCGTAAAAAGTCTTTTCAAATGTTTGGAAATCGAGTATGATTTATGTATTGATGCATCAACTACATAAATTTTGTTTTGGACCTTAAAGCATAAGGCTGTGAATCTGCGGATTCATGGCCTTTTTTGTTGTTTTTTGAAGATATACAGGGTCCTCAGCATTCATCTATTTATCCTGACAAGGGGGCGTTTCGGTGATAATTAGTGCCAGCAGATTAGAAATACATGGTAGAATGTTAATTATTATTACAAATTTAGTGTGTATAAACCTAAACAGTACATAACAGCGTCAGCATCATTTATCGAGAGGGGTAAGATTCATGAGAAGAAAGATCATTTCCAGTTTAACCACCTTTGCACTATTGACAGGAGGCATTGCAGGAATTGCAGGCACAGTGGGCTACAGTTCTGCAAAAGCCGCACAAGATGCAAGCAACTTCAAGGATGTACCCGCCTCCCACTGGGCAGCTACAGCGATTTATTCAGCAGTAGAGCAGGGTTATTTCAAGGGATATACAGACGGCACGTTCAAACCAGGAGCTCCAGTGACCAAAGCAGAGATGGCCAGTATTTTAGCACGATTGACTGATCAGCCGGAGCTGCCGACGCCTGAACCGAATAATTTCACGGATGTGCCCGAGTGGGCCAAGAGTAGCGTTTCTACGGCTATAGCAAAAGGTTTTATTCATCCTTCCAGCTACAAGGGTAAACTGGATGCTCAGGCTCCATTGAGTCGAGGTGAAATGGCTGTCTGGCTGACACAAGGATTGAGTGCGGTGAATTCAGACTACGGACAGGCTCTCTCCGATGTCACCAACACGGTAATTCCTGCGAAGGAATATTTTACAGGCAAGATGGCAGATTCACACAAAAATGCTGTTGCTGTCGCTCTCGGAACAGGACTCATGAGCGTTGCTAATGATAAAACCTTTGGTGTAGACCGTACCACAACCCGTGCCGAGGTTGCTGTATTGATCGCCCGGTATACCTCCACTGCCCAAACGAAGCCATCAGATATTCAAGGTTTGAATGAACTGCGGCAGGTAGGTTTGACGGGCACTAATCTGAGTGTAATCGCACCTAGGTATCAGAAACCAGGACCTGAAAAATTCTCAGAATCTTATGATTACAGCAAGATAACTGGCGATTTCTCAAAAATTCGGAATCGAGAGCTGGTTACTGTAACTAATTATGCTAAGGCTAAGATAAAGAATTGGATCATTATCAATCCTTATGTTAAAGAGAGTGAGAGAAGCATTTATTATCCAGCATTTGTTGATGAAACAGATAGGTTACTTCGAGGAGCCTACTACTCTTTCACAGAATATGATTTGAACATCATTAACTCTATGAATCGCTTGCAGGCGGGCAGTCTCTTTAGTTCTCCAACAATAAACCCATTGACATCGCCTAGCAGCAAAGCATTTAAAAATTATGCAGGACCTCACATCAATAATTTACTTAGCTCCAAAGGCTTTTTTGTTCTAAAGAATCCCGTTTACTGGGGAGAAGGTTTATTACACTTTGATAAGACTCTTAATCCAGAAGTCCATCTTACGCTAAGAGATGGCACCGATTTTTATGTAGCACCAAAATAACTCACTAAAGGATGATCATTTTTGAATATAGGCTTACTTTTTAAAAAGTCTGTCTTATGTTTAACAACGGCTAGCATTTTACTATTTCCGATTCACAATGCTTTTGCAGGAGGCGGACCAGGAACAAAACCTGTCTTGGAGGGGGCACATTTTGAGCCCCCAACACCAGCTAAATCACAGAAGAGGATAACTCCTGTAGAGGGTAAAGGAACGACTAATATCGGAGTTTATATATACCAACAGGATAATCTAAAGTGGAAAGTTGAAGGCGAATGTAACGGTCAAGAGTTATCTAATATTCAGTCAACTAACAAGCCTGTATCATCGTTAGTATGTGTCAGACTGTCTTTGGAAGAGCCTAGTTATCAGCCTGCAGACTATAAAGATAACTTAGGAAATACACATCCTAGGAGCAATCTCACTTCTTCTTCTATAAAACCCATCTACATGAATGATACCGCCCATTATCGTCCTGGTAGACCTATTCTAGTAAGTGTAGAGTCTTTCACCGGTAAAGAAGTTAAATTTACAACACAAATTGGTGGAGTAATTGAACCCATTGAGTACAGACCCTATAATCCTCCAAAATACTCTGCTGACTATATTTTTAATACCGATATTTATTGGCGAGCTAACGCCGAAATAACCAAAGAAATCAACCTCACGCCCGGGGGACAAATCAGCTTAAACCAGACAAAACAGCTGCAGGCTACCGTCAAAACCAAGACCGGGGATGGCAGTTTTGGTGCTGAAACCAATGTGAACACTGGCAGTGGAGGAACGACCACATGGGAGTCCTCCAATCCCGCAGTGGCGACCGTGAGCAGCTCGGGACTGGTCCAGGCAGTTAGCAAAGGAACGACATTTATCACGGTTTTGTGGAAGAAGGATGGATTCGAATTAACGACCAGAACAGCCATTGGTGTTGCACAGGAAACCGGTGGCGGAGAGGACGAAGATAACGAGGGTGGCGGTAGCGGTGGAAGTGGAGGCTGCACCCCGAGTATTGGGGCACCAACTCCAGGTGTAACGATGAACATGAGTGACCTTGAACCTAACGCTTCAGGTGTTATAAAGTCAGATAACAGAGATAATGAGACATTCAATGTATTAAAAGGCATTCCAACGTCCGAATCTCTTTACACCAATGCCTTCGCCGATCAGTATCTGTTCAAACAAGCTTGGACGAAAATGAGCGGCAAAGTTACCTATGACTGCAGCGTTACAATCTCCTATGCTAGAGAATGGACTGTGCCTGGACCAAAGTTATGCGATAAACAAGGCCAAGGCTGTACGGATGGCACCCCTGAACCCAGAAACGATACGGTGAAGAAGCCATACAGCTTCCAGATTACAAGAGACTACTCCTACTGGAGCATCAGCAATCTTGAAGTGTATAAAATCGCCAAAGCTACGATGAAGAACTATGCTTTGCCGGGTGAGACCATTACGATGAATCCATCCGGTTATATTGCACCTGCGCTGGAATCCAGAAACGATTCCTCCGTTGCAAATCATGTAAAGCCAGGACAAACCACCACCATATCATACACGCCTACCAAGCTAACAGGCAGTCTGAATTCACCCCCGGATGTACCGGATCATACAGACTTACTGAAGGGAATGGCGGAAACCAACACACCGCAGAATACTGTGAAAAATGACTTGGTAAAGTTTAACCATGCAACCATTATGAATGATGCGGAAACAACCAAAGACGGCCCGACACCATCTCATATCCCGCCACCTGCAACGATTGGGCGGGACGTCTTGTACACACCGAATCTTCGAATTAGCAGTTCCCTGCCTAACAAGGCGAACACGGAAAGCTCGGGCCAGATCTACTATGAACTGCTGCCTGGCAACGTGAACGGCGGAGCCGACAAAGTGCTGCCGATCAACGGCATCAACACGGTTACTGTTCACACTCCTGTCGTCAACTACGCTTGGGTGTCAGACGATCAACCGCATAATCAGAGAACGGTACCTGACCCTACCCGAGCTGCACTTATTCTGGAGCGTGAGTTTATTGTACGCACCCCTACATCGGGTCAGCATCTGGATGCCTCCGGTTATCCTGGCTACGGAAACAAGGACTATGCCAAATATTTCAGAATAAAGCAGGTCCGCTTCCCGTTTGATGTATACACTGCCGATCGAGCACGCTTCATCCCATCTCATACATGGATAGACATCCCCGTACAGCAGTTGGACACCCGTTTTTATCTTCCAGTATGGGTGGATGAAGGGAACTATACGATTGAGCTTCGCAATATAGCGGAGAATGCACCAGTCGACTTTACAGAGCAGCCCGACGCCAACACCAATCTGGCACACCATACGGCAAGTGACAGAATACCTGTAGATGTGATTGGAAGATTGTATGATTTTCATGTCACCGACATCTCGGACTACAGCTGGGAGAATGTATTTCGCCAAGCCCCTGGCAGCCCAGAGCATACGGGTAATAGCTATTGGACAGGATTCCGTAACATCGATGGGGACCCCAGAAGCAATTTCGCACCATTTGTGCTGCCCATCCGCCCCGGAAGCCATCCGGTGCAGGGTTTTGCGAATGCATCCGTAAAAACAGGTTATCACTTTAAGTTTGACCTCAAAACAAAAGGCAACATGTTTGGCAAACAGGACGGCATTCGGATCACACCTACGTTTTCCTTTATAAGCAAGGACGGGGCTTCCCGTCAGGACGTGGATCTCTATTATCATCGGGGACAGGAGCGTTTGATCCGGATTGGTTCTGCGCAGGATATGGAGAAACGTTTTGTTGTTCTGAATTCACGACTTCGCAATGTGCCTGGCACAGAGTTAAGTGATGCAGCACGTTACGAATATACTTATGAGCTCTCCGCAGACGAACGAAGCCGAAAATCGTTAGCGGAGCATATGATACAGGTGGTCACCCAGACTTCGCATCAGAAAACATGGACAGGACGTTACGACTGGATGATTCTGACGGCTCCAATTCGTACCCTCATTGGCCCCAAGACAAACCTGCCCGCAAGTGTCAATGCAGATCGGGCAAACGCCGCGATTCAGCGGTGGTATGGAGAGTACAGTCTGCCAGCTGATGTGTACGCTGTGCCCAAGGGTACTAATCTGGAAACTCTGGCCAGAGAGAATACGTTAGATGAAAAGTCGAAACTATTTTTGAAAAACGGGTACATCATCGTTAATTTTAATATCGAAAGTCTACGCAACGGTAATACAGCGGCACCGCATTTACAGTATATCCATGCCCCACTCATGAACCAGTGGCAATTAGAAGGCTTTGATCGCTCACCTGCCAACAACAACAGTGGCAGGTGGCCGCTCAGTGATGGGGATATCCTCTTCTATGATGCAAGTCAGTCCAGCCGCAGCGACTTCCAGTCTCAGGTGCCACATTAAGCAGGCATCGTACTACAGGATCACTTTAGATGGGATATAGCCATGTATAGATATAAGATGTCCATTCAGGTTTAGATCGGAATATATACGCCTGACACATCAACAGGGTTATCCAGAACAAGTTCATGCAGCTCATGAACTCACTTCAGATAACCCTGCTATCTTGTACCTTTTATATCATTGGCTTATTCTATCTACTACCTACCAGAACCTCTATACGCTCCTGCATCTGCATGCTGTCTCTCAATGCTCGCAGGGACAATGCGGAGGACATTAGTCTTCGGGTATATCCATGATTCGCCGAACTGGTCAGCTTGGAGCTGTCCACAATCTCCACCACTTTCCCTCCATGCATTACAGCAATGCGGTCGCTTACCTGCTGCACCACCGCAAGATCATGTGAGATGAAAATGGAGGAACCTCCTGTCTCCCTTCGCAGCTCAATCAACAAATCGAGAATCTGCTGCTGAATGGAAACGTCAAGTGCCGAGGTAGCCTCATCATACAGAATGACATCCGGACGCAAACCGATCGCACGAGCAATGACCGCTCGCTGCTGCTGCCCACCGCTTAGCTCATGCGGATATTTATCCGCATCCGCAGCAGACAAACCGACCCGCTCAAGCAGAACCCGCATCTCCTGAACGGCCTGCTCCCGCTTCATCATTTTATAATTCAACAGCGGCTCGCAGATAAACCTGCCTACCTTCATACGTGGGTTAAATATTGCCGCAGGCTCCTGAAACACCATCTGAATCTGTTTGCGCATCTGTCGCAGCTTCTCACCCTTCAGACGAGTGATCTCTTGCTGACGATACCAGATCTCCCCTGAAGTCACCTGTTCCAGTTGAGTTACACATTTCGCGAGAGAGCTTTTGCCGCTTCCGCTCTGTCCGACAATCCCCAGACATTCCCCCGGATATAACGCCAGATTTATGTTTTGCAGAGCCTGAACGGACTGCTGCCCTTTCAAGTCATAGGTTTTGCATACCTGATTTAACTTCAAAATAGGCCCTCGGTTATCCGTCATGCATATCCTCCTCCAACTCAGGTACAGCATCCAGCAGCCTACGCGTGTATTCATGCGAGGGAGAAGATATGACGTCCATCGTATCCCCTAGCTCCACCAGTCTGCCATTCAGCATCATACCGATGCGGTCAGCCATATGAGCCGCAACAGCCATATTGTGTGTCACCATGATCAGACCTGTTCCCTGTTCAGCACAGAGCCTGCTCAATTCGCTCAGCACTTCGTTCTGAATCGTAACGTCCAGTGCGCTGGTGGGCTCATCTGCCAGCAGCAGCTCAGGCTCCAGCGAAGCCGCCATTGCGATTGCAGTGCGCTGCTTCATCCCGCCACTAAGCTGGGAAGCATAGGAACGCATCACCCATTCGGGATCATTCAGCCCCATACTCGCCAATGTCCGAACAGCCAGCTCCTGAGCATCTTTGCGGGATATCGGAAGATGGGCACGAATCGCTTCCACATACTGGCTCCCGATACGGCGAATCGGATTAAGGTACGCCCCGCTGTCCTGGAACACCATCGCTATTCGTTTGCCGCGTACCCTCTTCCAATCCTGCTTCCGATTATTGTTACTGAACAGCATCTGCTCCCGAAAAACAATCTCTCCGCTCGTATATCTCCCGCCTGCTGGCAGCAGTCCCAGCACTGCCCTAAGTAAGGTGGACTTCCCGCTGCCACTCTCACCTACGATGCCAATGATCTCCCCCGGGTTCATGGAAAAGGACACATTGTGCAAGGAAGCAGTGCCCTCCTTATAACTGACAGACAAATTCGTTACCTCAAGCAACGGTGTCCCTGCCACTTGTCCCGACGTGCTCACTGCTCAACCTTGATATTGCGATCCAGCAGATAGAAGTCAATCGGGTACATCGTTGCACCCTTCACATTACTTTTGCTGACAATATTAATCGGTGTATAGGTCACAAACATATATGCGGCATCGTCCAGAATAATCTGCTGTGCTTCTGCGGCAAGGGCGTACCGTTTCTCTACATCAAACTCCGAATGAAGACGCTGAATGATGTCATCCAGCTTCGGATTGCTGTATCCGCCAACATTCCACTCTGCCCCGGTCTTGAAATAAAAGTCAAGAATATACTGCGGGTCACCCGTAATCCCCGTATTGATGCTCGTCAGGGCGAGATCATAATTTCCACTCTTCTGAT
The DNA here is from genome assembly GCF_050171015.1 of Paenibacillus sp. TC-CSREp1. NCBI lineage: Bacteria > Bacillati > Bacillota > Bacilli > Caryophanales > Paenibacillaceae > Paenibacillus > Paenibacillus sp. TC-CSREp1. The sequence continues at coordinate 33,583 of NZ_JBNOKM010000016.1, forward strand.
GATCCGTAAGATCTTCATATGAAGTCAGCTCCAGTCCGACGCCAATCTCTTTAAGCTGAGACTGCATTGCCGTTGCCACAATGGAATCTGACTCATATGCCGAGTTAAGAATGAGCTGCAGAGACAGCTTTTTCCCCTCCTTCTCCCGAATACCATCCCCGTCTGTATCCTTGTAACCTGCCTCATCCAGCAGCTGTTTTGCTTTTGCAGGCTCGTAATTATATCCGTTTATCTTGTCGTACCCGAAAGGCAAGGCAGATGTAAATGGCCCTTTGGCTGCCTGTCCGCCAACCAGCGTACTTGCATACATCTCCCGATCAATCCCGTAAGAGATGGCACGGCGAACCTTCACATCACTCAGCAACGGATGAGTCGTATTAAACCATACGAACTGTGTACGCAGGCTAGGAATTTCATCGATTGTATATTGTGTTTTGTCCTGAAAAAGAGACATACTGCTGCGTCCTATATTACTTGCTACATCAATCTCCCCTGATTGCAACGCAAGCGCACGTGTGCTGTCATCCTTGATATACTTCAAGGTCATCGTGTCCAGGTCTGCCGCTCCGCCCCAGTATCCTTCATACTTTTTGACCTTGATCTCCTGGTCCGGTATGTATCCGGTAACCATGAACGGCCCGGTAGCAATCGGCTCACTCTTGAACTTCGACGTATCTGCGCTGGTATCTACAATAATGAACAGCGGCTCGGCAATGTTGCCCAGAAGAGAGGCATCCGGCTCTGTCGTTTTAATCGTAAGGTCCTGCCCGTTAGCCGTCATGGAAGCAATAGGCAGTGTAGATTGACCTCGCTCATTCAGCGAGATGGAGCGTTCAATCGATTCTTTGACCGCGTCAGCCGTTACCGGATTGCCATTATGAAATGTAACCCCGTCACGAATGTGGAAATGCCACGTTGTGTCGTCGACTCGCTCCCACTTGTCCGCCAGCTTGGGAATCATCTTCATATGTTCATCGAACTGGATCAGCGTCTCCCCGATCGCAGCCCGTGCCAGCGTCCACCCGTTCCACTCCTCGGCAGGATCAAGGCTGCTGCCCAGCCAGAACAATGCCACATTCAGATGTGATTTCTTGCCTGCAGTACCTGTGCCGCCCGCATCTGCACTTGATGATTCTCCCGCATTCTCTGCTGCATTCGATGATGATGAAGCCGATGAATTTGGATTGGTACCGCAAGCAGCCAGCACCAGAACAACCAGCATGGATATGAGAGCAAACAACCCTATTCTTTGAACCTTGCTCATGCCTTTACTTCCCCCTGTTACACTGTATTTTTCTTGGGATCAAGCACATCTCGCAAACTGTCTCCCAGCAAATTAAAAATGATCACGGTACTGAATATCGCCAGCCCCGGATAAATTAACAGCCACGGTGCTGTCTGCAAATATCGTCTGCCTTCATTCAGCATCGCTCCCCACTCAGGGTCTGGAGGCTGTGCGCCAAGTCCAAGAAAAGACAAGCCCGAGATGGAGAGCATCATGCCCCCCACATCCATCATGGCCATTACAATTAAGGGCGACAGCATATTGGGCAGAATCGTTCTGCCGATGATCTGAATTTTGCGTGCGCCGCTGAAGGCAGCGGTGGTGACGAATTCTTTTTGCTGAAGAGAAATGACCAGACTTCGAGCCATCCGCGCATACTTTGCCCACCAGACAACGGAAAGCGCAGCGACGGTGTTAAACAGACCCGGACCCAACATACCGACCACAGCAATGGCAAAAATCAATCCCGGAAACGCCATCAACGTATCACACAACCGCATCATGATTGTATCCGTCACCCCTCTTGCAAAACCGGCAATTGCACCGATCACAACACCGAGAGTGAATACAATGCCGATCATCATGAACGTAAGCAGCAGCGACGTCCTTGCCCCGTACAGCAGACGGGACAGAACACAGCGCCCGAGCTGGTCTGTACCAAGCGGATATTCCAGGCTGGACGGCTGCAGCACCTGGGTAAAATTCGCAGCGAGTGGATCATGCGGCGCAAATAGCGGACCCACGATAGCCAGAATGATCCAGCCTGCGGTCAGAGACAGCAGAAACATAAATGTGCGACGCTCCGTCAGCATCCATCGAATGCTGCGCATCTAGACATCCACATCCAGTTGAATGCGCGGATCACGCAGATGTGTCCACAGATCAACAAGCAGGTTCAATGTGACATAGATGATCGCCATCCACATGACATATCCCTGTATCAACGGATAATCCCGTGTAAAAATTGCATCCACGGCCATCTGGCCTACGCCCGGCCATACGAACAAGCTCTCCACAATCGCTGCCCCGCCAAGCAATGCTCCGGTTGTCATGCCCAGAAGGGTTACAATCGGCAGCATGGCATTGGGCAGTATATGTCGCCACATAATGATCGACTCCTTTACCCCTCTTGCTCTTGCTCCCACCACGTAATTCTGGCTGGTCTCCTCCAGCAGAACTACGCGAATCTGCCTGCTGTACTGGGCAATCAACGGAATAGCCAGTGTGACTGCAGGCAGAATAAGGCTTGTCCAGCCCGAGCTGCCCATGACAGGCAGCAGCTTCAGCTGCACACCAAACACCAGCATCAGCAGCATGCCCAGCCAGAAGCCGGGCATCGACAGACCGGCAAACGAAAACAGCCGAATCACAGCATCCAACAGCCTGTTCCGATGCACAGCCGCAAGTATCCCTAACGGAAAAGAGATCAGAATAACGAGCAGCATCGCACTTCCTGTTAACCACAGCGTAGCAGGCAGTCTTGCCATCAAAACGTCCAGAACCGGGCGTCCATATTTATATGAGGTACCAAAGTCTCCGGTAACCACCTGTGCAAGCCACGTTCCGTATCTCACCAGAAATGGCTGATCCAGCCCCAGTTCAGATCTCACCTGTCTGACGAGCTCATCCGAAGGCGTAACTCCTGTGGACATCAGCATTAACCTTGCAGGGTCTCCCGGAGACAGATACGTTAATAGGAACGTCAGAAATGTAATGCCAAACAGAACGGCGACCAGCTGTAATAATCGTTTAATGATGTACCTGCCCAATGAACAAAACGTCCTTCCCGATGTAATGCATACATATACCGCCATTTTCTGTGCATTCCAAAAAGGCGTCCCTCTCCGTTGTACTGGATAAGGACGCCTTAAATAAACAGATTTTCAGAAAAAATCATGCTCTTTAAACACCTTCCTATCTCCCGTAGGGTACTGCTGTGTTTGTCAAACCTGGCAGGTCTCCTGGCTTCAGCGTCATTGCCATAACAGCTCCTTCCCGGTCTGTTCCAGACCAGTGGATATGCTGCTAGACTCCTCTGTTACAGTGGCGGGACCGCGCCGGCATCACACCGGACTTCCCTTTTAAGCTTCTGCCCCGGCGGGGCAGAGCACCAAGCTCCACATATTCAATTAAATCGTAGTACCAATTCAAGAATTACACAAAAAGGATTGCACTTCTGTATCAGTATAGCGGCATGCCGATTAATGTTCAAAACTTTTATTTCAAAATTAAAATCCTGGATACCGCTAATTACGAATTCACGACCCTCGTGAGCCCTTTGGGGATACACCTGTCACACGCTTGAACATTTTGGAAAATAAAAGCGGGTCCGTGTAACCAACAGAATGGGCTACTTCACTCACAGAAAGAGCAGGGTTGCGAAGCAGCTCCGCCGCACGGTTCATACGATACTCAAGGAAAAAGGCCTGAAGTGACTTGCCGTATCGTTCTTTGAAGAGCCCAGATAAATATGTACGGTCCAGTCCGACAGCCTGAGCAATATCCAGAATAGAGGTGCGCTGGCTGTAGCGGTTCTCCATAAACTGCACAGCCTGACGAATATAAGTTTCTTTGGTCGAAAGCGGCTGGCGATCCTCAGCACTGGCAGGGGCGGAAGATATCAAAGCCGCCATCAGTCGATATAACAAGCTCTGATGAAGCACATCCCCTCCCGGAAGGGGGCTCGCTTCAGCCTGAACCATCTCGTCGTATAAATGCGCCATCGTTTCAGCATCACGTGCCTTGAACACCGGATGCTCGGCGCTTAGCTGCGCACGCTGCATAAACGCCTTGGCCTGCACCCCTTTGAAGCCAAACCATGAATAGGTCCAGGGCTCGTGCGCATCAGCCTCATAATGGATGACCGTTTCAGGCAATATGATAAATCCGTCCCCCTGAGTCAGACGATATTTCTGATCCCCCATATACACTGTGCCGAAGCCTTCATGGATGTAGTGCACGATATAGGAATCCCGAACACCCGGCCCCCAGTAATGAGCAGGATCACACGCTTCCCATCCGTAAAATAACAAAACCAGCTCCATCTGCGTCCAGCCCGCAGAAACCACGTTCATCTCTATTTTCCGGCTCATGCTCCTCCTCCTCTCGATGATTCCTCTCTCACTTACTTCACCTTAAATTATAACAGCTGTAGAACGCAAATATGGACTGAAAACGGAAACACAAATGGGATTATGCCATGTTTGAGAGGGGTTGAGCCATAGTGATATGGGCCTGTTCGGCCTATAGTTGGGGTACAACATTTTTTCAGGGAGGATAAACTTGAGATGAACAAAATTACGTTTCTTGGTGCGGGCAGCACCGTTTTTGTAAAAAATGTATTGGGTGATGTCATGATGACGGAGGCTCTGCAGGATTTTGAACTCGCCCTGTTTGATATTGATGCTGAGCGACTAAGTGACTCGGAGCGCTTGTTAAAAAGCCTGGCTCAATCCCTGGGCAGTCGCTGTTCCGTCAAAACATATCATGACCGCAAGGAAGCGCTGCGCGGAGCCAAATATGTAATCAATGCCATTCAGGTCGGCGGATATGATCCGTGCACCATCACGGATTTTGAAATACCGAAGAAGTACGGCCTGCGTCAAACGATTGCCGATACCCTCGGCATTGGAGGCATTTTCCGCAACCTGCGTACCATCCCGGTAATGCTCGACTTTGCACGTGACATGCAGGAGGTATGCCCGGATGCCTGGTTCCTGAATTATACCAACCCGATGGCTGTACTCACCAACGTCATGAATGTACATGGGGGCATCAAAACGGTAGGATTGTGTCATAGCGTACAGGTCTGCGTACCCCACTTGTTCGATGCGCTCGGAATGGACCAGACAGGTGTCGTTGCCAAAATCGCAGGCATTAACCACATGGCATGGCTGCTGGAGGTGACACGGGATGGCGTCGATCTGTACCCTGAAATCAAACGCCTTGCGAGACAGAAGCAGCAGGAAACCCATGACGACATGGTACGATATGAGCTGATGCACCGCTTTGGTTACTATGTCACAGAATCCTCCGAGCATAACGCGGAGTATCATCCGTATTTTATCAAACGCAACTACCCGGAGCTGATCGAACGTTTCAACATTCCGCTGGATGAATATCCACGGCGCTGCGTAAACCAGATTGCAGAATGGAAGGAAATGCGGGAGAAGCTGTTTGCGAGTGAAAATATTCAGCATACGCGCAGCCGTGAATATGCCTCGCATATTATGGAAGCAATGGAGACGGATCGTCCGTACAAAATCGGCGGCAACGTCATGAACAACGGACTCATCACCAATCTGCCGCGTGAAGCATGTGTCGAGGTGCCTTGTCTGGTCGATGGTTCCGGTATCAGCCCGACATACATCGGAGATTTGCCGCCTCAGCTGGCAGCGCTGAACCGCACCAACATTAACACACAACTGCTTACAATCGAAGCCGCGATGACGGGGAAAAAAGAACATATCTACCATGCCGCCATGCTTGACCCGCATACAGCTGCCGAGCTCTCCATGGATGACATCGTAGCCATGTGCGACGATTTGATTGAAGCACACGGTGACTGGCTGCCCAAATTCACTTCTTAAAATCAGACGTCAATGAGCGCCGTTTCTGGACTACCTGGAAACGGCGCTTTTGCTTCCACAATCCTACACCTATGCAAATATGGCAAAGCGCGTACGCAGAAAATGATACAAGTTGGCACATAACAATCCAATGAACAAATACATTAATCCGCCAAACAGGCTATAGATCAACGCACCTACTAAGGCAGCAACAATTCCAAACACCAACTGATCCTTATATTTAGCTGGAGAGGTTGGTAAATCGGTAACCATAAAGAAGCCACAGAAAAGCAGTGCATTGATAAATGGGGTACGAAGCGCATCTCCTGCATCACCGGTGTGTAGCAGCCCCATCATCAGCAGCAGGGTAAAATAGGTTCCCAGAAAAGCAAAAACCTGAGGAAACTTATTTACACGCCCCGTAACCATATAACCGCCTGCCAAGAGAAGCGCCATCATCCATACCGGCAGATCCCCAAAGGCTCCCCACCAGCTTTCCCCTGTCCCAAAGATCAGAACCGAAAGCAGCAGACCGAGCGCTGCCGGGTTAAATATAGGCTTCTTGCGAGAAACAAGCACGTATTTGGACACAATTGCCAGTATTACAGTAGCCGCGACAACCTTCCATGAGGTGGAGGTGCTGAGAATCAGAGCTACAATTAGACCTGTAATCAATGCTCCATCAGGCATCAATCTCTTCTTCCGGTTCACCAGACCAAACATCATATCTACAATGATAGCAGTACCTGCAGCAACCAGCCCATGGACGATGCCTTTCATATCCAGTGCCGCCAGAGAAGCTATGACAAGACAAACGGCCATGGATATACTTACATATCCTTTCGGTGATTTGATCCATTGCTTTATCGTCATTTAGTACGCTCCTTCCCGAACAAGCTTTAGATCAGGTGTGATCAGAATGCCCTGCACATTCGCCTGTTCCATTAATTTCTTCCCTTCTTCCTTGCCCAGCAGCATAACAGCAGTTGAAAAGATATCCGCCATCATCGCATAGGGGGCAATGATGCTCGAACTGACCCACTCCTTGGGAGACTGTCCTGTTACTGGATGGAGCAGATGATGGATATCCGCTGCTACTCTGCTCTTCCGCTCATAACCACCCGAGGTGCAGATCGCTGCATCAGATAGCTCCAGCGTACATATAACCTCATCTGCATGTGTGGGATGCTGTATACCGATCTCCCATGGCTTGTCTTGTTCATCCCTCCCTCCGGCATATAGATCTCCCCCCGCATTTACCATAAAGCCTGCGAACGACTGTAATTCATGCGCAGCAAGGTCAATCGCAAATCCCTTTGCCACTGCGCCCAGGTCAATCACCAAGGGCTTAAGCAATGTTATCGTCTGATGAACTTCATCCAACACAATGTCTCGATAGGTTGCAGATTCCACAGCAGGACTGTTTATATACTGGTGAGTTAGATAGTGTTGATTGAATCCGTGCTGCTCCAGCCTTTTCCCCACGGTCGGGTCAAAGATACCCGATGTAAGCTCAGCCATGTGCAGTGCCAGCTTCAAAGGCTCAAACAAAGATGAACTGACCTGCACGGGTTCCCCAATCTGTCTGGTTGCTCTCATCAGTTCACTATCCAGGCTAAATCGACTGCAAGCCTGCTCAACTTGCCGGAAGGCATGAAAAGCGCGGTTTATCTGGTTCTGCATGTCCTGTTCAGATGCAAGTCGATTTCCTTTTTCATCCGTATTCTCTGCTACTGTACCTAATCCTGTTACTACCTGAATATCAACAATTGTATCCATAAACAGCTTCCGTCTTCGAATCATCATGAGTTTCGAGCCTGATCCAGTGCATCCTGTACAGCCGATGAGAATGCTTCGGTGCTATAAGTAGCTCCAGATACGTTATTCACTTGTGCGCTTTGCTTACGGATTACCTCGTCCGGCATGTCAACCACATCCTGTTCGGAATAGTGCATAGCAAACCGGCTGATCTCTACATCTGTAATTTTATCCTTCTGAATCGTAACCACGACTTGAATGGAGCCTCTTCGATTGCTGCCTGCTCCTTCATAGCTGCCATCACGATACATACTCGTATACTGAGCCTGCTTCCTTTGCTTGACCTTAGCTTGTGAAGCTGGTGTATTGCCATTATCCTCATTAGTACCCGTTGACACCGGATTTACCAGAGTGTTAATTTGAGTGTGCTGTGCTGGCGATTGAGCGATCGCCGCAGTTTCTGTGATAGAGTAACCGACTGTATATACAGCCGCTACAGCAGCTGAACATAACACAATCCATTTCTTGTCCATCTTCGCCATCTATATTCCTCCAATACGAATGAATCCTGTAAGGCATTGTCGATAATCTGAGTATAGGAGCTTATTATTTAAATTTTCTTAAAATGCGGTCAGGCGAGCTGAAAGGTGGAAGTGAGATGAGAGTTCTAGTCGTAGAGGATGACCCATCGCTGCTGAAAGTGATATGCGATATTTTCGAACAGGAATCCTTCCTTGTCGATAGAGCAGAGACAGGAGATGAGGGATATTACATGGCTGAACAGGCCATATATGATCTGATGATTCTGGATGTTATGTTGCCGGGGATTGACGGTGTCGATATTGTACGTAAATTACGCTCACAGTTGAATCGTGTGCCGATCATTCTGGTGACGGCCCGGGATGCTGTAGAGGATCGGGTTGCCGGATTGGATGCAGGGGCCGATGATTATGTCACCAAGCCTTTTGCTATATCCGAATTACTAGCGCGAACGAGGGCGGTGCTGCGAAGACACGGTACAATTGATCAGGAAGGGGGGCTGGTCTGGAATTCGATCCGCCTGATGCCAGCAGTCAGGGATGCCAATCACCGAGAACGCATGCTGCAGCTTACAGCAACGGAATATAAGTTATTGGAATTCTTCATATGTAATAAAGATCAAATTTTGACGCGTGAGCAGATTTTCGACCGTGTATGGGGATTTGATTCCGGCTCAGCTACCAGCGCAGTAGACGTCTATATCCATCATTTACGCAAAAAGCTGACAGGCACCGGGGCCGATCAGGCACTTCGCACGGTTCGTGGCATTGGTTATTTATTCAAGGGTGAGCCTTATGTTTAATCAGACCCATCGCAGGCTTGTAATGCTGAATACCGTTGTATTTCTGATTGTGCTCTCGGTCCTGAGCTCACTGCTTTATGTGCATATGCGCTTTCGATTGTTTCATGAAGTAGATGAGATTCTGCAACAGGCTCAAAAACGGATTCAATCCATGTACAGTGTAAAAGCGCTGCTCCAGCCTTCTCCGGGCGACCCCGAACAGGACGAGCAGACAACCTACCTGATCTGGAACCCGAATCGGCAGCTGCTGGGCCAATCACCACCACAATCCTTCACACCCGGTGCTATCCGTTATTTTCAAAATGGGGCAGATTCCAAAACACCACAGACCCTGAGTTTTGAGGATCACCGTTACCGGGTGCTTCAGGCCAATCTTCCCCTCGCTGCAAACCCTGTAGCTGGCGGGGAGGTAACTGTGACCATTGTGAGAAGCTTAGGGGATGTGAACCATACGCTCAACTCGCTGCTGCGTGACCTGATCATGGGCATTGTCGCAGGAGTTCTGATTTCCCTGCTGGCAGGGTTATTTTTGGCAGGTCGTGCCCTGGTTCCAATTCGCAGCTCTTGGGATAGACAGCAGCGTTTTGTAGCAGATGCCTCCCATGAACTGCGCACACCCACCGCCATCATTCGTGCAGAAACGGAACTGTTGCTTCAACACCCGGACTCATCCATTGAAGATCAGAGTCCTCACATCGCTGCCATTCTCCAGGAAAGCATGCGCATGAGCAAACTGCTGGACGACCTGTTAACCCTCGCACGCACAGATTCCAATCAGCTGCAGATTGAACAAGCTCAGGTCGAAGCCGATATCATTCTGGTGGAGCTGGCTGAACAATTCCAACTACTTGCTGCAACCCGGGATATTCAAATCACACTTGAGCCGGTAGAGCCGCTGCGTCTGTGGGGAGATCATGCCCGTATACGTCAGCTGTTCATCATCATTCTGGACAATGCACTCAAGTATACGCCTGAAGGTGGACATATCCGTATATCGGGACAAATACTATCCGGCCAGGTTGATATCCGCATATCCGATACGGGGGCAGGCATTGCTAAGGCAGACTTGCAGCTTATATTTGAACGATTTTATCGCGGAGATAAGGCAAGGTCACGTCTGGAAGGAGGTACTGGACTCGGGTTATCCATTGCTCGCTGGATTGTGGACGCTCACGGCGGCAGCATCCGTATAAAGTCCGAGCTTGGCCAGGGTACAGAAGTTCAGATTCGTTTTCCCATTCATAAGTGAAGGAGAACATGAAAGAAATGAATACAGCCGAACGTTTGCCCGCAGGGGTGAGTTCGGCTTTTTTTACTTGCATAGACGTATAGAGCGGTTAGGTTTCATCCTGTAATAAAAAACGGTACCCTATCCCGGGCTCGGTCTGGATAAATGTAGGACGGGTGGGGTCTTCCTTTAACTTTTTGCGCAAATGGCCCACATAAACCCGCAGATAGTGGCTGTCTGACTCATGATGATGCGCACCCCACACTTGCTGCAAAAGCTGACGCTGCGTAATAATTTTGCCTGCATTGGAGGCCAGCACCTTGAGCATTTCATACTCTGTCGGCGTTAATTTGATCTGTTCCCCATTCAGCTCAACTTGTCTAAGGGCCAGATCCATAACCAGTGATCCGAAGCGCAGTACGGGTTCATCTGTTGTTTTGGCGACATGGCGCAGCGCCACCCGAATCCGGGCAACCAGCTCACCCATACCAAACGGCTTGGTTACATAATCATCTGCCCCTCCATCCAGTGCTGCAATTTTATCCGCCTCCTGATCCTTGGCTGTAAGTACAATAATCGGCACCTGTGACCACTCTCGTATCCGGCGAAGCACGTCCATGCCCGATATGCCGGGCAAGCCCAGATCGAGAATTATCAGATCGGGATGAACGATGCTCGCCTGCACGATGCCCTCTTCTCCATCCACACATTCATAATGCTCATATTGGTGAGCCTGAAGGGTCACTTTCAGCAGTTTGCGAATCTGCGGCTCATCATCAATCACCAGAATGCGGGCCCCTGATGCAGTGTTCATCTATTCTCCAGCCTCTCCTTGCACTGAACAGGTCAACGGTAATTCTTCCGCTCCCGCAGGCAAATCTATACGTATTCTTGTTCCTCCGTCCGGGTTAGTCCCCGCCTGGATCGTGCCTCCATGAACTTCTACAATTCCTTTGCAGATGGCAAGACCGAGCCCCGTTCCCGTTATATGGAGCGTAGATGGAGAGCGATAAAACTTATCAAAAATTTTATGCCGCTCCGCTTCCATAATTCCAATCCCCTGATCATCCACGATGAGGATCAATGTGCCCTCTTTTTTATCCTCACTCACCTGTATGGTCACCTTGCTTCCCTCAGGCGAATACTTGATCGCATTGCTAACGACGTTCACCAGCACCTGCTCCAGCAGTACTTCATCTCCGTAAAAAAAGACCGGCTCCTCTGGCAGCTGCACCGTAACTTCTCGCTGAGGACTGAATTCCCTGATCTTCGCGAGCACAATGCTGATCATATCACCTGCATCGCACCACTTACGGTTCAATTGCAGCATACCGCTCTCCAGACGCACCATCCCGAGCAGATTGGTCACCAGACGATTCATACGCAAAGCGCCATCGCGAATGTTGCTCGTCAATTCTTTTCGATCCTCGGCTGTAAAAAGATGATCATTCTCGATCAGCCCCGTGGCCGAGCCGATAATCGCGGTCAGCGGTGTGCGCAGTTCATGGGACACGGAATCCAGCAGTGCGGTTCGTATCCGTTCCGATTCAACAGTCACCTGAGCCAGGCGAGCCTCCTCCGCCAGCTTAACCCGCGCGATAGCTCCAGCCGCAAGACTGCCGCAGGCTTCCAGCAGCTGGCGACGCTCCTGCTGCTTCTCCATCTCGCTTGCGGTCATGTCTGCCGCCAGCACGCCATGGATGTGATCCTCCGTCCGCAGCGGAATATACAGGCCGGAGGACTTCCCGAGCATAGGCGAACCTTGGCCCGCGATTTGCCCGTTTTTGTACACCCAACCCGCGATCGCCAGTTCCGCGGACTGGCTTCCCCAGATATGCTTTTCCGAATCATCTGGTTCAGACCCACTGCTCACCCACAGCTTCAATTCCCCTTGCGAATCAGGCAGATACATGACCGCCGTGCTGCCCAGCATCCGTGATATATGGCTTGTCATGTTATCCAGTAAGGTATCCAGATCGCTAATCGCTGTAATCTGACGGCTCAGATCGTACAACGCATTTGTCGTTGCTTCACGTGATTTAACCCGATCCAGCTGCTGCCGCAATCGGCCTGCAAGGCTCGCCGTCATGATGGCAACGGCCAGGTATACGACAAACGAAATCAGATACCGCAGATCCTCTACCGTAAAACTTAAATATGGCGGGACAAAAAAGAAATCAAACATAATAACACTCAAGGTAGCGGCATAGACAGCTGGTCCCATTCCCCAAAATACGGCACTCACCAGTACGGGGAACAGGTATACCAGAGCAACATTTACCAGATCATCACTCATGCCTATGATATGAAGCAGCACAGTTAACAGAATGATGCCAAACGTAACCGATAGATAGGCAGGTACCCTTTTCCAGCGAAAATAAAACCGCATACGGCTCGAATCTCCGTCCTTTTCTGTGTACTCAGACAAATTCATTCCCACCCGTTTCATCAGACAATTTCGATTCCGGCTGCTTTCATAGATAATCCATCTTTATTTCATAGACAATTCGTCTTCCACTGCTCTTCATAATCTTCATTATTTATAGTCATCATCTGCCACAATCAATACATCCCGATGTCTCGACAGACGCACAAGCCGATTGACAACGGAGCCGGAGCCCCGATGACCATTCAGCCACCAGACTCGCTTCGCCTGCCCTACCACAAGCTGGGTTGCCTTCAATTCCGCAGCCTTGGCAGCAAGAATATCCGGAACTTCCCTCAACCTGGAGCTGTAGTGGATGTGAAAATAACCTCCAAGCCGAACCGTAAGCTGCTCCAAGCTGGATAGATGCTCCTGCAGCTCGCCGCTTATCGTTGTACCAATGTGCACATGATGGACATACCAGGCCGCTTTCAAACGATAAGCCATGCGAAAACCTCTGCGAATCAAGCGCTCGGCGTGACGGTCATTGCTGACACAGACAAACACGATCTCCTCCTGACGCCATGGACCCCTCAGTGTTCGTGGGGATTGCTGGGCTTCGAGCCGTTCATCCACGACATCTGCAAGCTCTCGCAGGGCAAGTTCTCGCAGCGCAATCAGATTGCCCGTTCTGAAGAAATTCGCAAGCGCCTGCGGAACCTTGTCAGCTGCATAGATTTTACCCTCTCGCATGCGCTGCCGCAAGGCCTCGGGGGCCACATCAATCAGCTGCACCTCGTCCGCCAATTGAATAATCCGGTCAGGAACAGTCTCACGCACCCGAACACCTGTAATATGCTCCACTGCATCATTCAAACTTTCAAGATGCTGTACATTCACGGTTGTAATAACAGATATGCCCGAATCCAGCAATTGCAGCACATCCTCATAACGCTTGTGCCAGGCACCGCCAGGCACGTTCGTATGTGCCAGTTCATCCACCAGGACCACTTCAGGATGGCTTTGCAATATGGCCTCCGTATCCATCTCCTCCAGCTGCGTTCCTTGATACAAGCGCTTCACCCGCGGAACGATGGGAAGTGAGCCAATCTGCTTCACGGTGTCTGCCCTGCCATGCGTTTCAAGCATTCCGATCTGTACGTCGATGCCTTTCCGCAGCAGGTCATTGCCCTCCCGCAGCATCATGTAGGTTTTGCCCACGCCCGGAGCAGCTCCGATATAGATTTTGAACGTACCTCGGCGAATCAATCCAATCTTTTCCTTCATCTCCTGCTCGCTAAGTCTGCGGTAAGTCCGCGGTTCCGCATCGCTGACTTTGGCCGGAAGTACTCGTTCACCTTCACAGGCTATCCGATCCGCCACCAGCAGCAGGTCCACCCCCTGTAATTGGCGAAGCAGAGAGTTAATAATGGAGCCTTGCCATATCTCCTGCCAGCGTGTACGCCGGGAATGCCCCATCACGATTCGGGTAATCTGCTGTTCCATTGCATAATTCGCCAATGCAGCGGGAATGTAGCGGCGATGCAGAATTGGCAGCTCCTGCATCTGTCCTCCGATTTTCTCCACCAGCTTCATCATGCTGCGGCGAAAAACAGCCGCCTCCTTGCTTAGCGGCTGTTTCATCTGACGGAACACAACAGCATGCAGACTCCCGTTTAATCTGCGAGCAATCTGCTGCCCACGCTGGATGTAGATCGAACCGCTCCATTGATACTGCGCAGAGACAAGAATACGCTCCATAATGCCTGTCGTGACAGGGAGGCCCAGCTCCTCACGATGCTCACGCAAAGACTCATTAACGCCTTCCGCTACCAGCTTCAACGCGAGCTCACGCAAAATCCCTACGTTACCTTGGCGGAATAATTCCTTATGGTCATGATCTTGCAGATGTCCTTCGGCCAGGCGAATGAGTAGGGCCTCTGGCGTAACATCAATCAGCTTTACTTCATCTGCAAGCTCCAGCGTGTCTGCGGGCACCGTGTGCATAGCTCTTACCCCCGTCAGCTGTCTCGCCAGCTCCGTGTAACCCTCCAGCTCATATACATTCACTGTTGTCATGACACTGATGTTATGTCGCAGCAAAAAGCGGATATCCTCCAGCCGGGTCGCGTGTGCTGCCCCCACCCGATTCCGATGGGCAAGCCCGTCAACCAGTACAACCTCGGGATTGCGCACCAGCAAAGCATCCAGATTCAGATCCTTCATCTCTGCTCCATCACTGCGTCTGATCCAGTGAATGCTGGGTACACGTTCAAGCTCGCCGAGCTGTTCTACCGTTTCCGGTCTTCTCATCGTGGACACAGCGCAAATTACGACATCTACGCCCTGCTCACGCAGATGGTTGCCGTCCCGAAGCATGTGATAGGTTTTGCCCGAACCACTGATTGGCCCGATGTAAATTTTAAGTGTACCCTCATGCAGCTTCGAGATCATACGAAGCATCTCTTCAGGAGATTTGCGTTTGAAGCTGTCCTCCACACCTGTATCCTCCTTCCCGAAGCCACCTTATTTCTCTGCATTTATCAAAGCCAGATTCAGTTCGTTAACGTTCACGCGTGGTTCACCGAATATGCCTAGCTGGCGGCCCTGCGTATGCCACTTCACAAGCTCGGCAAGCTGCTGCTCGCTCAAACCTGTCGCTTGGCTGATGCGTGGAATCTGCACTTTAGCCGCCTCAGGTGACAAGTCGGGGTCAAGTCCCGAGCCAGAACCCGTCACCAGATCAGCCGGAATATGCTGCGGGGATGCGGGGTTCTGCTTGCGGAGAGCAGCCAGCTTTTCCTTCATCTCGGCAATATATTCCGGGGATGCAACAGCGCGATTAGACCCTGCCGATGCGGTTGCATCATAATTGGCGCTTGATGCCCGGGGCTGGAACAGCCCCGGCGATTTCACCTCCTGCGCGAGCAGAGAAGAACCGATAATTTTTCCATCCTGTGTGATCAGACTGCCATTCGCCTGAGCTGGAAACAGCCACTGCGCAACTCCCGTCGTCAGGAGAGGGTAGGCAAGACCACAGAGTAACATCAGCACTACGGACAACCGCAAAGCGGGTATAAACATTTTCATACATATCACGTCCTGAATAGATTTAATGGATCAATTCCAATCAAGCAGTCCGGCAACTTTCACCCTGAATCACATCAAACCCGACAGCACCAGATCAATCAGCTTGATACCCACAAAAGGTACGATCACCCCACCTAAACCGTAAATAAACACGTTACGCCCTAGCAGCCGTTCGGCAGACATTGCCCGATATTTCACGCCCTTCATGGCAATCGGGATCAACAACGGAATAATAATGGCGTTGAAAATCAAGGCGGACAGGATTGCAGTCTGCGGGGATGCCAGTCTCATAATGTTCAACGCCTGAAGCTGCGGCATGGCGAGAATGAACATGGCTGGAATGATGGCAAAATATTTGGCGATATCATTGGATATGGAAAAGGTCGTCAGCGCCCCGCGAGTAATGAGCAGCTGCTTGCCTATGGAGACGACCGATAGCAGCTTGGTCGGGTCAGAGTCCAGATCAATCATATTGGCCGCTTCCTTGGCCGCCATGGTTCCCGAGTTCATCGCCAGGCCAACATCGGCCTGCGCCAGAGCAGGAGCATCATTGGTGCCATCACCCGTCATGGCGACGAGCTTGCCCTCCTGCTGCTCTTTTTTGATCGCTGCAATCTTGTCCTCGGGCTTCGCCTCCGCGATAAAATCATCCACGCCCGCTTCAAGTGCAATCGTCGCTGCCGTAAGCGGGTTATCTCCTGTACACATGATGGTTTTGATGCCCATTGCACGCATCTCTGCAAATTTCTCCTTGAGTCCCGGCTTCACCGTGTCCTTCAAATAAATCACACCAAAGATACGATTATTGATCGCTACAGCCAGCGGTGTACCCCCGGCTTTGGCTATTCGTGCTGCCATCTCCTCCAGATCACCCGGTACACGGCCACCTTCA
Organism: Paenibacillus sp. TC-CSREp1; assembly: GCF_050171015.1. Taxonomy (NCBI): domain Bacteria; kingdom Bacillati; phylum Bacillota; class Bacilli; order Caryophanales; family Paenibacillaceae; genus Paenibacillus; species Paenibacillus sp. TC-CSREp1. Next base: position 50,111 of record NZ_JBNOKM010000016.1, read on the forward strand.
GAGACTACATACCGTTTGATTGCATCCACTGCGCCCTTGCGAATCCTCGTTCCATCAGTCAAATTCAGACCAGACATCCGTGTCTCGGCGGTAAACTCCACACTCTCCGCTCCCGCGTAATGACTCTCCGCCCAGCTGTGCCCCTGCTTGCCTGCCAGCTCTACAACGGAACGGCCTTCGGGAGTCTCGTCTCTAACAGAAGCTTGAAGCGCCGCCTGAGCCAGCTCGGCTGTCGTCACACCTTGCACCGGGGTAAATTCGAAAGCCATACGATTGCCGTACGTAATCGTGCCTGTTTTGTCCAGAATCAACGTGTCAATGTCACCAGCGGCTTCCACCGCTTTGCCTGACATGGCGAGTACGTTAAACTGTGTCACCCGATCCATGCCTGCAATACCGATGGCCGACAGCAAGCCGCCGATCGTCGTCGGAATCAGGCAAACGAGCAGGGCAATCAAGGTTGCCAGATCCAGATGAATGCCAAGATAATCGGCCATAGGAACCATCGTCACAATGACAATCAGGAAGATAAGCGTCAGCACAGCGAGCAGGGTTGTCAGCGCAATCTCGTTCGGTGTTTTCTGACGCTGTGCTCCTTCAACGAGGGAGATCATGCGATCCAGAAACGATTCACCCGGATCTGTCTGCACTCGCATAATAATGTAGTCCGAAGAGACCCGTGTACCCCCGGTCACGGAAGAGAAATCACCGCCCGCTTCCTTGATAACCGGTGCAGATTCACCTGTAATGGCCGATTCGTCGATAGAGGCCAGGCCTTCAACAATCTCCCCGTCCGTTGGAATGAGCTGACCTGCTTCCACGCGGACGAAATCCCCTTTTTTCAACTGGGTCGAAGCCACTTGTTTCAAAGTTCCGTCCTTCTGCACCAGATAGGCTAACGTCTCCGATTTGGTCTTGCGCAGTGTATCCGTCTGGGCTTTACCTCGGCCTTCTGCCAGTGCCTCGGCAAAGTTTGCAAAAAGCAGAGTCAACAGCAGAATGAAAAATACGGCAATATTGTATCCCTGCCCTGCCTCAGACGCGGTGAATAGATTGGGATCTATACATAACAGCAGCGTGATGAACGTGCCGACCTCCACAATGAACATTACCGGATTTTTGATCATAACCATCGGATTGAGCTTTTTGAATGCATCTCGCATCGCCTGGAGCAGCATCTGTTTGTCCAAAGACCTCTTCGATCCAGGATCACGCTGTAGATTATTTCGGGGTTGATGCTGCGGCTCAATATTTGTTTTGACCCCAGGCAACTCAGGGTCCGCATTCCATGTGCCATTATGCGTTATATCCTCTTCGGCATTAACCGTTCGCCGCATGTTTTGCTCCTTCTTACGCTCCATTGCATTCATCGTGAATGCCACCTCCATACTGTACCTTCTTACTTTACCTTCTTACTGTATCTTCCCAATGCATCTCTTACTGTATCTTCCCAATGCATCTTCTCACTGTATCTCTTAAGGCATCTTCTTAACGTAAATTCAGTGAACCATCGCCAGATGCTCGGCAATCGGACCGAGAGCAAGTGCAGGAAAAAACGTCAATGCGCCCACTACGACAATCATCATGACCAGAATGCCGGCAAAGAGCGGGGTATGCGTCCTTAGTGTACCTGTGGTGACAGGCACAACCCGTTTTACGGCAAGTGAGCCTGCAATCGCTAGCATGGCGATCATCGAAACATATCTGCCCAGCAGCATGACGATACCGATCGCGATATTGTAAAAATCCGTGTTGGCATTTAATCCGGCAAATGCTGATCCGTTATTGGCAGCCCCGGAGGCAAACGCGTACAGCACCTCGGTCAGCCCATGTGTTCCACCGTTGGAGATGGAAGCCACGGCCTCAGGCCGCATCAAGGCGAGCGCAGATGGCGCGAGAATAATCAACGGATGGATCAGCAAGGCGATACAGGCCAGCTTGATCTCTCTGCCTTCGATTTTTTTGCCCAGAAACTCCGGTGTCCGCCCCACCATCAGCCCGCATATAAATACCGCAATGATCACATAGAGCAGGCCGTTTAACAAACCGACCCCCTTCCCGCCGAATACGTTGTTCAGCATCATCTGGGCAAGCGAAACCAGCCCGCCAAGCGGAGTAAGCGACTCATGCATATTGTTGACCGAACCTGTCGTTGCCGCAGTGGTCACCGCCGTAAACAAAGCCGACTCAGGAATGCCAAACCGGACCTCTTTGCCCTCCATATTGCCCTGCAGTCCCGCAGCATCCAGCGCTGGCACACCTCGATACTCCGACACAAACACGGTTGTAAGCATGACGAGGAACAGGAAACCCATCGCCCCGAAAATTGCCCATCCCTGCTTCCGGTTTTTCACCATCAAGCCAAATGCATAGACGAGTGCTGTGGGAAGCAGCATCATACAGACGATATGCACCAGATTGCTCAGGGCCGTCGGATTCTCGAATGGATGCGCTGCGTTCGTGCCGAACCAGCCGCCACCGTTGGTTCCGATATGTTTGATCGACTCCAGCGAAGCAACCAGACCGCGGGTAATCGTCTGCTGCGCACCCTCCAGCGTCGTTGCATTCACCGCACCCTCCAGCGTCTGCGGCACTCCCTGGAACACAAGAAACAAGGCCACAACGAAGCTCAGCGGTAAAAAAATACGTGTAATCGACCGAACCAGGTCGACATAAAAGTTACCTAGATCATCCCTGCGTCCTACTAATCCGCGAATAAAGGCAATCGCCACCGCGAAGCCTGTTGCTGCCGAGGTGAACATCGGAAACGTCACGGCCAGCAGCTGCGATAGATACGACAGGGCGTTCTCGCCCGTGTACGACTGCCAGTTCGTATTGGTCATAAACGATACCGCTGTATTAAACGCCTGCGCCGCAGGCATATTCTCGATTCCGTCCGGATTGAGCGGCAAAAACCTTTGCAGTCTCAGCACCAGATACATCAGGGTCAGCATGACCGCATTAGAGATGAGCACAGCGGCTGCGTATTGTTTCCACCCCATGGATTCTTCTTCCCGCACACCCATCAGCCGATATAACAATCGCTCCGGCCCGCCAAACACACGATCAAGTCCTGTTCGCTGCCTGTCAAATACCTTCACCAGATAACTGCCTGCCGGCTTCACCAACAGCAAAATGATCAGCAACGTTACCACAACTTGCACTACACCGATACCCATATCTGTATATCCTCCCTAATCGACCTCAACATTGCCCTGACCTTTACATCCTTTTATCTCCGCTCGTTTTTCGGTGCATTGTTTGAACAGCTGCCTCAGAATTTCTCAGGCTTCACCAGCACATACCCGAGATAGATAATCAATACAAGCACAAGCATGCCGATAAAAATCATGATTCGAGCTCACCCTCCCTGCCCTCAGGCCTTCTCGCAAAATTTCACAAATCCCCAAAACACTACAAACAACAAGAGAATCAGCCCAACCATCGTTGCATCATTGACCATGTGCCCTTCATCCTCTCTATCCTTCAGATGGAACAAATATAAAATTCAAGCCGGGGTCTGCCTTGCTACAGTCAAAATCGTATTACGAAACGCTGTAAAAAGGGGGTAAAGATATGCTGCCACCGCTGTAAAAAAAGCGTAAAAAAGACCCGATCTTCTCAGCGGCAAGCTGAAAAAAACGGGTCTCTCGTAAATATGGTGGAATCCGAGCCAGATAGATTGGCGCTTCCTTCATTTGTAGAACTTCAGGTGATACTATTCTAGGTCGGTATATTCTTCATATCCCGAATGGTAGCTGTTGAACGATTCGTCATGTAACTGTTAAAAAACTCTGTTTTGATCCCGGTCAGATGATGAAAGAAGGACGTCTCCACCTTCCAGTCCTGCTCGATCATATGTCGAATATCGACAAGCCCTTTCTTGGCAAGAAGATCAATGATCGTCCGAATCCGCATCGGTGTCTGCAAGGGAATCGTCTGGTCAAACGGCTCTCTCTCCAAATACCCTCTTCGGTGCATCGCGGCATAAAAATTACGATGCGATTTGGCATCCATCAGTCCCAGGTTGGCGGCACGATAACCTAACACTTGCAACGATGTTTTCCACTTATTTTTTAATTCAAGATAATGATCAGGATTGGTTAATTGGGGGATAGCCTTTATATCCTGTGCAAACTCTTCTTCTGGCAACAAAAATGCACCGGCAAACAAATTGGCTTCATTTTCAATCTCTTTGTGCTCTTTCCGATCCAGACTCACAAACTCCTGACGATAGTGAAGCAACAGATGACCAAGCTCATGAGCGATATCAAAATTTCGGCGTACTGCCGATCGTTTGATGTTACCCAATATAATGAACGGGCGATCCTTTCTCGTCCACAGACTGTATGCATCAATCCCTTCACCAATCGCCTTCTCGAAGACGTAGACTCCGCTCTTTTCAATCCAGAACATCAGGTTCTCGTTGGTCGCTGGCTCCAGATTTAATCGCTGCCGCGCGAGCTTTGCCACATATTGAATTTGGGTAGGGCGATTCTCGTGCGAATGATTCATGTATTGAATCGCTTCTTCCCTGAGCTCAATGATCTTCAAGGTGGGAAGACTGATCTGAGAGGTAATATAGTTAACAAACGTATCCAGATACTCTACATGTTTGGCCTCCGTTTGTGTCTTGGAGATCACATTCATTACCTTGGACCGGTACGCAATGTTCATCACATTGATGTTGGTCGCATTATTTTGCCTGGCGAGCATATCCTTCTCGTAAAAATATTTGCTTTTGACGCTGAAAATTCGTATCAATTCATTCACAATCGGCACTTTGGGGGAAGTGTACGCATTTTCATACTGCCAGACCGCCTGCTCAGTCACACCAAGCTTCTCGGAAAGCTCTTTCCTCGAATACCCGTGCATGATGCGCAGATTGGTCAGATTTTCACCCATGAACACACGGTTCCCTCCTTACTAGACTACGGGGTGGGTTACCCCTGCCGTTCTTCTTCCAATATTTCAATATCATAAGCTGCCGGATCAAGCATGCCATCCGAATCAGGCGCGAGGACCTCGCGTTCACGATCATCAAGCTCGGCACCCGAGATAAGATCAGACATATCCTCTATCAAATAGGCTATATTATCATGCGGATTGGGCAAATAATGCTTTACCTTGGAGATTTGATATGCATCATCCATAGCATAAGTGAGAATATGAAACTCATTATACATAGATGATAGTTGTTTGATCTCTTCTTTTACACGAGTCACCTGATTTAATGGAATAGGCAAGGAAAGCTGCACCACCTCTTCGGACTGATGCAATTCATGATATGAAGAGTCCGTCGGAAATTTCAGATCTGCATTAATTTTCGACAGGTCATGTAAATACGTACGCAGTGCATCTTTACGATCCATGCCTGCAGGTAACTTGGCCCGGGAAAAACATTTCTCATTAAAGTAGGCTGCATTTTTAATCAAAAACAGAACTTTGGAGTCCTTATGTGTGAATTGAAGGTAATCCCAGGTTAGACCTGCTTTGGACTTTTTATGCGTGAATGCCTGTCCATCATCTTCCTTAAAATATTCTGCGATTTTACTCTCAATAAAATTCCCCTTTGTCCAGGCAAAGGCTGAACTAATCTCCATCCGCTCTCGTCGATCTATACGGTGCTCAATATATTCTCGGTACCCTTCGATAATAGCTTTAACAATAATCTCGCTATGCTCAGGCTTGAATTTATATTGTTCCATCTATAATCACTCCGATTCAGAAGGTATAAAGGCTCCTTTTATTTTAAATGATATACAGCGTGGAAGATATGATTTTTTCTTATATTTTTAAAGTGAATGACTCTGCGCCCATTGCATCAGTCGCTTTTTGGTGATCTTTCCATGTGACGTATGCTCTACAACCTGCGCCTGATCCAGCAGCAGCACCTGCGGGGATTCATGGCGAATCTCGGTCTCTTCAGCAATACGGCGTGACAGCGGACGGTTCTCAATGACTTTGACGATGCGATACTGCATGTTTTGTTTCGGGTCAGAGGCATTGGCGCCGACAAAAGCCATAAATTCCCGGTACGCACGCGCGCTGACAGGGCAGGTAGTGCTGTGTTTCAACAGAAGCACCGGATGCTCCCGGGAATCGAGAAGCACCTCTTCCCAATCCTGCGTTTTGTGCAGTTCCAGCACATGCTCGCTTAACATGTCATGCGAATCAGCGCCTGTTCGCTTGCTAACCACTGAACCGATGACCACCCCCAGCGCAGCGCCAAATGCGATACCCAGCCCGATCTGCCCGGTGGCTGTACCGATACTGACTCCAATTGCCAGACCGACCGCCAGCCAAAGGGCTTGATGATTCACCTTTTTCTCCACCAAAACCACCCTTCCTCAAGTATGTATCAAGCATTTCGGTTGTGTAGATTTAATTAACGATGGCCTTCACGGACATGCATCTGACAGAGACTCCAACTCACATTTTGATCAAATTATAGCACAGCCCTCTGCACCCGAGCTTTCAGAATCTGCATCTTTCGGGGTTCTAATTGTGATACACTGGTGTTAATTTGGAAACGATGAACATAAGAGCAGCTGAAAGGCGGAAATTCGATATGACATACGCTTTTACCATTGAACCACCGGATTATTACGCACTGGATAACGAGCAAGAGTTAATAGCAAAATGTCAGGAGTGGGGCCTGATCTCGGCCAAAGCCACCAAACTCAAAACGTTCTATTATAAAGGAAACGGGCAGAATCTGCCCTGCACCATTCTCGGCTTTGTAGATCACATGACCGCAGTCATCGAGCTGGATAACGGACAAAAGCATTGTATTCACCCTTCGTATCTGAAAGAAATGCAGGCCTCCGGCTACAGCACACGAGGACTAAGCGGAGCGGGGACAGAGCCAGGAACAGAACAGGATGCCGGGGGCCAAAGTGCTGAAACACCTGAACAAACCTCTGAGCCTGCCGATACCTCTGATCAAGCTGACGCTTCAGCCCGTTCTTATGATATGGAAGAAGATGAAGATAGCGCGGAATCATCCTCCAGACTCAAGGGTGACCCTGATGGCCTGGTGGAGGAATACATCGGTCCTCAGAGCGGTACAGGTACAGATGCAGAAGCCAAACCTAAAACCAAAGCGGCACCGAAGGCCAAAGCCGCCAAAATTGATCTGCCCGATGGGAAAGTGAAGATGAGCGCAGTGGTCAAAGAATTTACGACGGTACCGAATCATTTCTCGGATAATGACGATGAGGTCATCATTTACGAATCCGTCACTATTACGGAGCCGGAAGTGATCGAGGTGGGTGACGCGTGGTCCAGCCATAGTGCAACGATGAAGAAGCAGGAGCTGGAGGTCGGTGACGTGCTCACATTTGAAGCGAAAATCATCAAGAAAAAGCTGACCCGCAACCCGGTGCCTTATAAAATCAACAACCCGTCCAAGATTCAGAAGGAAGAGTAGTCTCTATTTTTATGAAAAATTAACCCGAAAAACCTCCACGCTACTTGTAGCTGATGGAGGTTTTTTTAGCAATTACTTAGGAATTGGCTGTATACCCCAGCCTTTATTCCGCAGCATGCCGATCCGTTTTCCCATACCAGAAATGATACAATCCCCGTTTAACGAGCTACTCAGGCTTGTCCTGCTGCTGCACTGATCTGGAACAGCACGCCAAACTTGTCGGTTACATTACCGTAAGCCGGGCTCCAGAACGTTTCCTGAATCGGCATATTCACTTTACCGCCCACTTCAAGTTTACTGAAAATGTTCTTCGCTTCCTCAGCCGTGTCCGTATTGACCGTAATCGTGATATTATCTCCAACGGTGTGCGGCATACCAGGCAAGGTATCCGATAACATCAGCACCGAGCTTCCAATTTGCAGAGAAGCATGCATAATCCAGTCTTTGGCTTCCGGTGGGATCGGATGGTCCGGACTGGATGGACCTTCTCCGAAAGTCTGCATTGCAAGCACTTCCGCACCAAATGCCTCTTTATAGAACTCGACAGCTTCACGCCCATTCCCGTTAGTTACAAGGTACACATTCAAGCTAATTGCCATGGATTGTTCATCTCCTTGAATTCGTTTAATCATACGGTGTATGCCGGTTGCGACAAGAGTATATAGGAATGCATTGTCCGCTGACAAGCACAAATTTTCAACTATATTCGCAAGCCGTGACAGAGCTATATTTCTCCAAATATGCTAAAGATATTCCCTGCTCTCACCATATCTTCTCTATTCAAAAAAAAGCCACTCTTCCGAGCATTATCGGTCAAGTGGCTGTAAATGTTCTATTCTGTTATGACCCTGCTGAACAGGGTTGCATCGCCTTGTATTCTAGGATTGATCAGGCCTGCACAATACGATCAATCTCACTTTTTAATAAAAGGTATCGATGCACACTTCTCATAATAGGTACCTTGGTGAGTTTATTTTTATCAACATACAGCTTCATCTGGTCTTTACTCAGCCCCAGCAGGTTGCCCGCTTCAGTCACTGTCAGCACCACTTCGGGATTCGTTGCGTTAAAGGTCTTCTTTACCTTCTGGTTCCAGTCCTCAAATACCTGCATAGATCTGTACCTCTCCTATCCATAGCCAGTTATGTTCAGGCTGAATACACTCAGTATACCATACTTGTGATCATTGGAACTTATGTCTGACCTGTGACTCTCAGGTGTTTATTGGAAAAGGCTTTGCTCCACGTGTCAAAAAGAGCCGCGATCTCGCGGCCCGGAAGGGATAGCATATCATTTGATCTCATTTGATATTTGCACAGCATACTCTGGCAACCCATTCTAGGCTTCGTCCCAGAAGCGGCGCAGATTGTCCATGGCGATTTTGGAAGCGGCTTTGCATTCCTCCATGCCTTCGAACTCCACCGTGATATTGCCATCATAGCCGGAGTCTTTGATCAGCTTGACGATTTTGCGAATGGGAATATCCCCTTGACCTACAATTGCACCACGCAGAAAGTTGCCATAGGTTGTCGTGAACCACTCCCCTTCTCCTGGATGCTCGTCATATGGACGGAAGTAGAAGTCTTTGAAATGGATAAGCGAAGCATACGGCAGATTGTTCATCACTCCGATGATCGGGTTCTCATCCACACACATAAAATTGCCGATATCCAGCGTCGTTTTGAAGTTTGGTCGATCGACAGCATGCAGCACCCGCTGTACCCGATCACTGGCCTGAACGCTGAAGCCGTGATTCTCAATCGTTGTGGTCATTCCATACTGCGCAGCGTGATCCGCAATGATCTGGCTTCCTCTGACCATCAGCGGCAGATGCTGTTCAAACCAGGTAATTGTCGTACTCTCCCTCGGCAGCCTGAAGGCAGTAACGTCATGGCGCAGATGCCGGACACCCATAAGGTGTGCCACATCCACATGTCTTTTGACCCGGGCCATCTCTTCTTCAAAAGCCTCTTCTGTCTCCTGCACAAAATTAGCCGGCATGGAATAGTTCGACAGCTCGATGCCCGCAGCTGCGGCTCGCTCCCGAATGGCATGGGCAAGCTCATGATTATCCTCCACGGTATATCCGTAAGGCACCATCTCCATATGTTCGCCGCCGTTCGCTGCAATCCAGTCAATGACATCCAGCACCGTCATGGCTCCCGAGTTCAGATCATTCAACAAACTGTACGTGCTCAGACCAATCTTCATCTGCTCCACTCCCTATTGTCGATATCGCTCAATGAATTGCACAGCTTTACGAATATCCACTTCCGGCTGGTGACCGACCTCACGCTCAATAGTCAAATACCCCTTATACCCGATCTCCTGCAGTGCGGCAAAATACGCATCAAAATCAACTGCCCCTTCACCCAGCGGCACTTCCCGGAAAAAGGTACCCGAAGCGACCATTTCAGCGATTTTGTCATGATCCATAGGCGCATACCCCACCGCACCGTATACATCGCGTGGATCAACCTCTTTCAGACGCAAACCATCCTTCACATGGGTGTGCACGATGTAATCCTTGAGCAGCTTCACACCCTGCACCGGATCATCCCCGGTGACCATCACCATATTGGCCGGGTCAAAATTGACGGACACTCCGTTTGTGGAGAGTGTGTCCAGAAAGCCTTTCAGATCAGCAGCCGTTTCCGGTCCAGTCTCAATGGCAAAGTAGGCGCCTGCGCTTTTCGCATATTGCCCCAGCTCCTCACAAGCGGCGTGCAGGGTGGCATATACCTCTGAGGAGGCATCATGCGGGACAATCCCGATATGTGTAGTTACAATATTTGTGCCCAGCTCAAGAGCCAGATCGATAATTCGCTTGGATTTTTCCACTTTCCATGCATTATCCGCCTGAACCTGAAAGCCGTGACCGCCCAGATCGCCAACCAGTGCTGAAATCTCAAGCCCCAGACCATCAATGTAGCTCCGAAGCTCTTTACGTGCCGCAGCAGACAGATTTTCGGGGTCCATCTCCCCCTTCACCGCATAGATCTGCACACCTTCTGCACCTGCGTGCTTGGCTTTGATCAGCCCTTCCCTGACCCCTACGCCAAAGCTATCCACGATGACACCGATCTTGTTCGTTAATTTCATGTCGTACCTCCCGCGAATGATTGGATGGATAATCCTGTTTTTTAAACACGCTCAGCCCATTGTACGTTCGATACCTGTTATATACATCAGTTCAATGGAACAAGCTTCACCGATTTGATCTCAAAGGGCCTGAAGGTCAGCTCAAAAGCTCCGTCTTCACAGGCAAGCCGCTCCAGTTCATCCTCCAGCAGATTGATGATGGACGCATGGACATGCTGTTTATTCCACTTCACCTGCACCTTCTCCCGCCCTCCACTGGATTCATAGAATCGAAGCACTGTGCCTGTTCCGTCTTCCGATATCTTGATCGTATCCAGAATGACATGTTCACTCTTGAATTGAAGCCAGCTGTGTCTGGAAGGCTGGGTGCCCTTGTGCGGAGTCGCCGCAACGACCTGTACGGGATGATTCAGCTCCATGGCGCGCTGCACAACACTCGCCTGACGCCAGTCTCCCGCATGCGGCAGTACAGCGTACGTGAACTCATGCTGCCCTTGATCGGCGTGCACATCCGGCCATTTGGGCGCTCGCAGGAGGGACAGGCGGATCATACGATCCTTGATGTCATAACCATACTTGCAGTCGTTCAGCAGACTGATGCCGCTGTTACCCTCCGAAAGATCAGCCCAGCGATGCCCGCAGACCTCAAACTGTGCCCGTTCCCAGCTTGTATTGTTATGGGTTGCACGTTCCAAGGCACCAAACGGAATCTCATACGTTGCTTTGGCTGCCACCAAATCTGCCGGGAATGCTACCTTGAGCAGCTTGTGGCTCTCGTTCCAGTCTACACTTGTCTTGAAATCTACCCGGCGCTGATGATGGTACAGAATCACATCCTGGCTAATCTGCGAATCGTTCAGCTGCCAGCGAAAACGCAGTACATCCTGCACAGCGCTGCGCTGTACAACCTCTCTGGATACGAGCTGAACAGTCCCCGCCCGCTGCGATTCAAATCGCGGATCAATGTCCCACGCATCCCAGTATGTCGGTCGGTCATGGAAAAGCTGCCATTCATTCGCTTTGTCTCCCGGCTTCAGCCATTCACGTTCTACCGTTTTGTCATACCATCTCGTGATCTCGCCCAAATCGTTGAACTCCAGCGTGTAAAATGCAGTTTCCCATCGCGCAGGAATCACCCCGAGTTTAGCCGCGCCTTGTTCTTTCGCGTTATCTGTGAATGCCGCTTGCACTGTACCCAAGTCCGTTGAAATCTTGACCTTATCGTGTACTACCTCGGATGCTGCAGCCGGCTCCAATCTGGATTGCTCTGCGATCGAAATAACGTCCTTCGACTCTCGAAGCCATATCGTGCTGTACCCGAAAGCCGGAATGGAAGGAACAAGAATATGCAGACTTGCCCCGCCCTCATAATGCTCGGCCTCACTAACCAAACGATTGCCATGGCAATCATACGCTATCGTTCCGGCCAGCTCCGCTCCCCCGGAGATGCAGATCACTTCACTGCGCTCCCAGCCAAGGCTGTTGAAGATCACGTACGGTGTGCCAGGTACTTCATCTGTTGTAACGGTGTTGGTGAGTGCGCCAAGTGTATGCTGCAGGACGTCATTGCCCATGGAAAACACCTTCGTATATTCCTCGGCAGAGGTAACGTATACTTCAGGGATGGACGTGCCCGGGATGATGTCATGGAACTGATTCAGCATCATCAGCTTCCAGCCTTCATCCAGTACTCCCTTGTTATGCGTGACCCTGTTGTCATCTGCCCCGAACTGGCTCCAGATCTCTGCCTCGCGATAGAGCACCTCCGCCTTGCGATTACTTCGTTTGTTCCTCGCATGGGTTGTGTAGGTTCCACGATGCAGCTCCAGATATAGATCACCATGCCACTTCGGCAATGTCGGTTCACCTGCCTCAATGCCTTCGAAAAATGCCCCGGCCGTACTGAATCTGCTGACAGGTTGCCCCACCATCAGGTGCGCACGCTCGGCAAATCCCACCATCTCATGCGTCACCCCGCCGCCGCCATCGCCATGACCATAGAGCAGCATCTGCTCTGGATGTACGTCCTTTTGTTTGAAGGACTGCCAGTGTTCATCAACATCCTTGGGACGTGTATGCTCGTTCACACCATGGTTGAGGTAAGCCAGCACGGATGTACCGTCAATCCCTACCCAGTCGAACAGATCATACGGGAACACATTCGTATCATTCCAGTTTAATTTGGTGGTCATAAAATAAGGAATGTCCGCAAGCCGCAAAATCTGCGGCAGTGAAGCGCAGTATCCAAACGTATCGGGCAGCCACTCGATATTTGAACGTTTGCCAAACTCGGACTGATAAAACTGCTGCCCATACAAAATCTGGCGCACAAGCGATTCCCCGCTTGGGATGTTCAAGTCCGGCTCCACCCACATACCGCCAACAAGTTCCCAGCGCCCTTCGGCAATCCGTGCCTTCACCCGTTCATACAGCTCTGGATAATGCTCCTTCACAAAAGCATATAACTGGGGCTGGCTCTGGGAATACACAAAATCCGGGTACGTGTCCATCAGTGTGCACATCGTAGAGAACGTTCGGCTCGACTTGCGCACCGTCTCCCGTACAGGCCAGAGCCAGGCCACATCAATGTGAGACTGTCCAACCAGATGCATAAAGCCGCTTCGGTACTGCTCCGGGTCTGCCTGCTGTACGTGCCGAGCGAGTCTCTGCTCCAGTTCCTGCAGCCACACCCCATCCTGCCAGCGGCGCAGCTCATGATTCATCTCATCCATCACCTGATGCATTGCCCGGATCAGTGCTGTGCGCTTGGCATCTTTCTCCGGCAGGACCTGCAACGATTCGGAGAGCACCATCATGCTGTATATCAGGCTCTGAAGCGGTTGATTCACATGCACCAGTGCAGCTCGTATCCCCTGAATGGGAGGCTGAATCACTGCCTGCCGATTGAGCGGATCATGCGGTTCAGGGACTGGATCATACAGTTCGATCTCCAGCTTCGGTTCAGCACCCACACGCTCTATTGGCAGAGGCACAAAGGAATGATTGCGATCCAGTCCGTGATAAGGAACCCCATTCACCTTGAGCAATCCTTCCCCGCCCGCTTCAAAAACAAATCCGACGGCCTGGCCCTGCCACGTCTCGGGAATCTGCACGGTTTTGCTCAGAAAATAAGTCGTGCCGTGCGTGCTGTTTAACGGATTTAAAGGCTGCATTGCTGCTGCCTCCGCCCCGTACTCATATTCTCCCGGCAGTATATATCGCGCTCGCTGCATCTGCCACTCGGGAAGTTCTACCACATCCAGCCACTGCCGCTGCTTCATATCTTCAATGAATCGTTGAATTCGGATCATACGGTCACCTCCACTTGCTGTACATGCAGACTGCATGCCGTCCAGTCCACCGAGCTGCGTCCAACCATCAGCTTGAATTCACCCGGTTCTACGATGGACCGGAGACGGGAGTCGATCAGGGCTAGATGTTCCTTATGCACAGGGAGCGTCACCGTACGGGTCTCCCCTGGCTCCAGATGGATTTTGCGAAAACCTTTCAATGATATCTCTGCCCGGGTGACAGAAGCCGACACATCAGTGATGTACAGCTGCACGACCTCTTTGCCTGCCACTTCTCCAATGTTCGTAACCTCCACTTGCACCTCGGCCTGCTCCTCCGGTCCAATGACCTCCGGCGTTACTCTTACGTTGTCATACTTGAATTGCGTGTAGCTCAGCCCATGTCCAAACGCGTACTGCGGCGCAAGGTCCATCTCCAGATACCTTTTGCCGCGCGTCCGCTTGGCATGATAGTACACGGGAAGCTGTCCCACATGCTTGGGAATGGAAACCGTCAGACGACCGGATGGATTCACATCCCCGAACAGGATATCCGCAACGGCATTTCCACCCTCCTGCCCCGGGTACCACGCTTCCACAATCGCTGGGATATGCTCGTCAATCCAAGGCTCGGCAATCGGGCGTCCATTAATATAGACCACAACAACCGGTTTCCCCAGTTTATATACTTCCTGCACCAGTTCCAGCTGCACCCCCATCAGATTCAATGACGAGCGGTCAATGCCTTCCCCGCATTCCATGTCATTCCACGGATCATCTGTCACCACAGACGCACCCGTGCGCAGATCAATCGTACCTTCGCCAAAATCACGCGCACTTGATCCGCCTATGACCATGACGATCACATCTGCCTGCTCGGCAAAAGCAAGCGCCTGCGGGAACCCCTCTCTTGAATCTCCCTTGATGCGGCATCCAGGTGCGTACAGCACCTGATCCGAATTGGCTCCAAGCTTGCGTTTAATACCATCCAGCACCGTGACAATCTGCTTCCTTGGCTGTGGGGAGGTATAGTCTCCAAGCTGGTTATACATATGATTGGCATTCGGCCCGATGACAGCCAGTTTAATGCCTTGTGCAGCAAGCGGGAGCACATTGCCTTCATTTTTCAGCAGTACGATGCCCTCTTGTGCCACTTCTCTCGCAAGCTGCACATGCTCCTCACAGCCAATCACACGTTCAGCAAAATCAGGATCAACATACGGCTGCTCGAACAAGCCCAGCCTGAATTTCATCTCCAGCACCCGCCGTACAGCCAGGTCCAGCTCCTTCTCCTCCAATAAACCCTGCTCCAGTGCCTGTGCCAGATGTTTGCGGTACATGAAACCCGACATTTCCATATCTACACCTGCCCTGAGTGACTGTGCTACAGCCTGTTCGCCGTTCTCAGCCGTGTTATGTCCGTTCACCAGCATCTGAATGGCTCCAAAATCCGTAATTACAAATCCGTCAAAGCCCCACTCCTCCCGTAAAAGGTCATGAAGCAGATACGTACTGGACGTACAGGGTACGCCATCAATCTCGTTATAAGCGGTCATGACTGAGCAGGCTCCGGCTTCCACCGCTTGTTTGAACGGCAGCAGGTCGATCTCATGCAGCTCACGCATGCCCATATGCACAGGTGCCGCGTTGCGTCCTCCCTCCGAGCTGCCATATGCTGCAAAATGTTTAAGTGTCGCCACTACGGTATGGTTGGAATCCAGGCGTTCCCCCTGCAATCCGTAGATCGCTTCCACGGCAAACTGCCCGATCAGATACGGGTCCTCGGCAAAACATTCCTCCGTCCGTCCCCATCTCGGGTCACGCACGACATCCAGCACTGGAGAATACGTGGCTGCGCCGCCCTGACTCCGGGTCTCCACAGCAATCGCCTCACACATGCTGCGATACAGCTCGGTATTCCACGTACTGCCTACCATTAGCGGCACAGGAAAAACCGTTGAACCAATCGCCATATGCCCGTGGGAGCACTCTTCTCCGAACAGAATCGGAATCCCCAAACGGGAATGCTCTATTGCATAGCGCTGAATCACATTTGTTGCTACCGCCCCTTGGCGCGGTGTCAGTCCCGTCTTCAGCGTGACCTCTGTCCACGGATCAGCTCTGAGCACACCGTATAGCGAGCCAACACCACCCTGCGCCAGTTCCGCTTTGAACTCTTCCGTTATCTGTACGGTGCCATCTGTCTCTTTCTTGTACATCTTCCAGCCCATAGGCTGAATCAGCTGCCCGATCTTCTCTGCGGTAGTCATTCGTTCAAGCAGGTCCTGTACCCGCTGCTGAATGGGGAGCGAAGCGTCTTTGTAGCCCATTTGCGTTTGCATGTGCACATTCTCCTCCTGTGTTTGAGTTGGTCTGGCACGGCTATCACCAGCATCACCTGACTAGCAACTCCCGAGTCTATCACCTGCGCTGCCAGCATCCCTTCACACTTCCCATACTTTCAACCTCACCGCCTTCACATCGCCTTGCGATAGTCACTCGGAGCCATGCCCACGACATTTTTAAAAGCCCGGTTGAAGGAATTATAGTTTGTGTACCCCACTTCTTCGCTGATCTCCTGAATGGCTTTGTCTGTCTCCTGCATGAGCTGCTTCGCCTTTTCGATGCGGTGACTGATGAGCAGATCCACAAACTTCTCTCCAAGCTCATCTTTGAAAAGCTTGCTCAGATACTTCGGGTTGATATCGAACAGATCACTCAGGTAATTCAGAGACAGGTCAGGATTGTTATAGTGCTCCTCGATATATTTGCGAATCTCCAAAATATGTGACCGATGCTTGCGAGAGCAATGCAGTGTCTGCATCTGACGGGCCAGTTCCCGGAAACCCTCCAGACACAGCTCTCGCAGAACGTCCAGCGTCTCCCAGCCTTCCAGCCTTGGCAGCAGCGGTGTAAATATTGCAGCCCACGTCTCCTTATATTCCTGCGGCAGCTCGGCAAATTCCCGATTATAATGCTGGAACAACAGCTGCACCGTGTTCATAATCTCCTGGCGCGACAGGACCGACTGGCGAATCTGCTTGAAGAGTCGCTCGAAATGCTGCTCCCAGACGTCATCCGACAGACGCAGTGCCTGCACCAGCAGGGAGATTGTTTTTAGAAACTCATACACATCATTGGTGGAATTCGGTACGTCACTACATGGAATAATACGATTGGTGCCAAGCACAGCCTTGTATTCCAGCGCGTGCACAGCCTCTTTGAGGGAAGCTCGCAGCCCGCGGAGATCAACCGCAACCCGGCCCACCCCGATCGTGACGGTAAAATTCAGATATTGCCCAATCCGGTCCAGATAATCGGTGAGCAAACGTGTTTCCATCTCTTCCGAATGCTCTGTCTCCGGCAGCCAAAGAATCGCATAGAGACGCTGATCGGAGACCCACTCGGCCCACACGTCTGTTCCTTCATGCCGCGCACTTTCCTGCAGAATGCTGGACAGCACAAATTTCAGAAGAGCCTGGTCCTGCTGATGGTACTCCGCTGCAAATACGTCATACCGATCCATCTCCACCACCAGCACAGCCCAGCGATGCTCCAGTTCCGGCAGCTTGAACCTGCTCATATTGGCAGACAGCTCATGACCCGAGTAATCTCGTGTACCTTCGAGCAGCTCCTGAAAGAAGACTTTTTTCTGCAAAATCAGATTCTCCTCATGCTCCTCCTGATACTGCCGTGTCTGATCAATCATGCGCTCCAGTGTCGTATGAATAAAACGGAACTCATTCTCCTTGCCATAATTCAGCGCAGACGGTTTCTGTGAAGATACGGTCTGGATCAACGTCACGATCTGCTGAATGGGCTTATAGTTTCTACGAGTCACATAGACGACCCATGCCACCCCGACCAGCACAACACCAGCAGCAAAGATAAACCAGATATTATAAAATTGCAGGGCAAACTTGACGATCTTTCCGTTGTTCAGCCCGGTCTGCACCTTCCAGCCGCTGTAGCTGGACGTAAATTCAGAGAATACTTCTCCCGAAGCCGCTGCTGTTTTGGAGGCAAGGGTAGGGCCAGATGTGTAATCCTCAGGCATTCCGTTGTGCCACAGGCTGCCTCCTGCCCGATTGTAAATGTTCACAAACGTAAACTCCGGGTCATACATCTGCATAATGGATTTGCGCAGTGTGTTCAGCTCCACATTTGTCACAACCAGTCCTCGTCCGTTGGCGGCATTGCGTACAATCGTAATGACCTGCTCCGCCGTCTGGGATGGGAATGCCTTGAATGACCGCGCACCGACCCACTTCTGCTCATCCCTGGAGCGGCTATCTTCAATAAATGCAGCATCCGGGAAGTCATGAATTGGTACGGCCTTACCGTTGCTAAAAACCGTGTTATCGCTGTATCTGACCAAATACACCGAGTCAATCAGCGGATATTCTATCTTCAATTCATCGATGACCTTGACTGCCTGAATGCCGGCATATACATCCTCGCTGCCAGATACCGAGAAATAGTTTTTCAGATTGGAATTGGTCAAAATCTCGCGCAGCACCTTGAAATCAATTGAGCGCAAGGAATTGTCCAGATACTGTGTGACCTGTGAGGCCAGAAATTCATTCGCCTTGAGTGCTTCCCTGCGGTTCTGCTCATTAAAAACCTGGAAAAAAATAAAAAACAGAATCGTCGTCACAATAAAAAATATAGGCAAATACGATAACAGCAAACGTCTGAACCAATTGTTGCTCATCTCCCGCGTCCCCCCACCAATTCCATTTCATGCTGCATGACGACAACCACTTGCCTTGTTCACTGAAATTTCGTAAATATGCTGTACATTATATCGAATGACGTGGGGTTGTCATAGGAGAGGACTGCCCCGGTCACAGGTGACAGACGGGACAGTCCATATATATAAATTGAACTATTCAATTACACGATAACGGAGAGGACAGAAAAAACCTGAAAAAGCGGAGCGGTCGCCTTTATCACCGGATTTTCCCCTTTGGAAAAGGGAATTCAAAAAATCTGGGGATAACAGCGATTGGAAGGTTATTCTGTCATCGGAGTGGACTGTGTAATATTTTTGGTTCAACTTATATAGATTACTTTTTCTCAATTGCACGCTGATAAATTTCCAGATAATTGCTCAGGCCAAGTCCATCGAATCCTTTGACATAGGAATCCCAGTCCTTCTCAATGCTCTTGCTGCCAATGATGAACTGTGCCATATTGGTCTGCACGTAATCTTTGATCGCTGTCGTCAGCTGAGCTGCTGACTCGGTGTCCTCTGGACGAATAAATACATTCGCCGGATAGACCTCTTTCGGTGCATATGGTGCGTATACATTTGTCGCCTGGGCGAGGCGTGTACCGTATCCTTCCGCAGACAGCGGGTCCTGACCCTCTGCAAACAGATTGCGGAATGTATTGGACAAGTCATGCGCACCGATCTGTGACCAGCTCTCGTTCACAACTACGTTTGGATCACGCTCAGGCAGATTGTAGTAGCTGTACTTGGCAGGCTCACCGTTGATGTTTTTCTCATCCGGATCAGCCTTCTTCCAGCCCTTTCCTTCTGTCGGGCCATACTCTGCGTACAGCGCTCCCTCTTCACTGAACATATAATCCACGATTTTGATTGCGGCGATTTGCTGCGCTTCGGTTGCTTTGTTGGTAATCGCAAATTCGAACTCGCCTACACTCTGCGTTGCCCCTGTGGTCTGCACACCATCTGGCCCTTTCAGCGGCGGCACGATATCCCAGTGCTGGTGGCGGGTAATGTTTTTGTCGTACGTATTCACCAGATAGCTGACGAGTGCAGTTGTAATGGAGCCAACCACCTCATCACCTTCCTTATTCCCCAGCTGACCTACAGCCTGGTCATTCTGCGTGAAGGAAGCCGGATCAATCAGACCTTCGGCATACAGCTTGTGCATGTACTCCAGCCCTTTCTTCCATCCCTCCTGATTGGCCGCAAAGCTCACCTTGCCATCGTTCACAATCAGGTATTTGTCGTTATCGTTGTATATAAAGCTGTTCATCAAGTACGCATCAATATTGCCGTTCCATACATATTTGTTCGGAGCACCTGTGAGCGGAATCTCGTCGGCTTTACCGTTGCCGTTCGGGTCCTGTGTTTTGAACGCCTTCAGAACGGTGTACAGTTCGTCGGTCGTTGTAGGCATTTTCAGACCCACCTTATCCAGCCAATCGGTGTTGATCCAATATTTCTGGGCATACGTACAGTGGTAGCACTCGTTAAAAATAGGCAGGGCGTAGATGTTGCCATCCGGTGCCGTAATGGCGTCCTTGAAGTACGGCTTCTCCTCCATCACTTTGGTCAGATTCGGGCCGTACTGCTTGATCAAGTCCTGAAGCGGCAGGAACACACCTTGTTTACCATAGGTTTGCAGGTCTGAGGTCGTGAACTTGCCGTGGAGAAAAACTTCAGGATAATCGCCACTGGCAAGCAGCAGCTGTCTGCGGTCCTGCAGCGCATCGGTCGGAGCCAGATCCCATTTCAGCTTGACGTCGAATTTCTTCTCGATAAACTTGGTAAATTCATTCTCTTCCATCGACGCTTTGCCCTGCGGAGCAAAAAAGGTCATCGTAACCGGGCCGCCGCTCTCGCCGCTCCCCTCGCTTCCTCCCTCTGCCTTCTCGGACGAATTGCATGCCGACAACAAAGCCATTGAAGCAAAGATCAGAAACAACATCGAAATCCAGGATTTTCTCAATCTGACTCCTCCTTTTTGTTCATAACGGCAAACCTTGGGTCATGCTATACGGGTATACAGGTTTCTGAAAACCAATCCCGGAAGCCGGCACGTACCCCCACCTCCCTTCAAAGGCCGACTCCCACTGGAGTTATAGCAGAGCACGTATATGATCGTGAAATGAATAAAGATGATCCTCTATCCTCTGGCAGATTAACCTTTGAGGGAACCCACCATGACCCCTTTGACAAAATGCTTCTGTACAAATGGATACATGATCAGGATCGGAATACTTGCGACAACAATGAGTGCATATTTCAATACCTGCTCGAACCCTTGATCTCGCAGCTGCTGGCTTGTATTGGCCAGCATCGCCGGGTCAGCCGCGTTCAGAATCAGCAGATTACGAAGCACATACTGCAGCGGGAACAGCTTCTCGGAACGCAGATAGATGAGCGCATCGAAATACGCATTCCAGTGACCGACCGCATACATCAGGGTCATGACCGCCAGAATCGGCTTGGATAGCGGCAGTACAACACTGATCAGGTAGCGAATATCGCGGCACCCGTCCATCTCGGCCGCTTCCCCGAGCTCTTCCGGGATGGAGGATTGGAAAAACGTGCGGGCAACGATAACCTGAAACACCGCAAGCGCTCCAGGCAGCCACATCGCCCAGCGGGTATCCAGCAGATGAAGATCCTTCATCAGCAGGTAGGTCGGAATCAGACCCCCGTCAAAAAACATCGTGATCATCATAAAAATAATGATCGCTCCCCGTCCGTAGAACGATTTGCGGGAAAGCGGGTAGGCCAGCATGACGGTCAGCGCTACGTTAATAAAGGTACCGACCACGGTGTAGAGGATCGTATTGTAGAAGCCCAGCATGAGCTGCTGGCTTTTGAAGATGGAGATGTACGCCTTGATATTGAAATCCACCGGGAACAGCCACACCTGACCGGATGTTACGGCACGCGACGAGCTGAACGAGGAGCTGACAATGTACAAGAGCGGGTAGAACACCGTCAACAGAATGGCGATGAGAAAAATATAATTAAGCGTCATGAAGATGCGGTCCCCGATCGGGTCCTTGATCCGGTTACGGTTCATCCGTTTAAACATGGATACACTCCTCCTTTACCACAAGCTGTTCTCGGATACTTTGCGGGAAATGCCGTTAACAATAATCAGCAGAATCAGGTTGATTACGGAGTTGAACAATCCAACGGCCGAGGAAAAGCTGAAGTTGGCTCCGATCAGACCGACCTTGTACACATACGTGGAGATCACCTCTGAGGCACTCGTGTTAAGCGGGTTCTGCATGAGATATATTTTTTCGAAGCCTACGCCCATAATGCTGCCGAGACTCAGGATCAGCATGATCACCGTGACCGGAACAAGGGTGGGCAGGTCAATGTGCCATATTTTCCGCAGCCGGGAAGCACCGTCCATCTTCGCTGCCTCGTACAAGGACGGGTCCACTCCCGCCAAGGCCGCTATGTAGATGATGGAGGAGTACCCCATCCCCTGCCATACCCCCGACCATACATAGATGGACTTGAAGTATTCCGGAATGCCCATGAAGTTGGTCATCGGGAAGCCCAGCATGGAGAACAGCTTGTCAACAACGCCCACATGCGGGGACAGCATCAGAATGATGATGGAGACCATAACAACGGTAGAGATAAAATGCGGTGCATACGTAACCATCTGCACAGTCTTTTTGAAATATCCCGTTCGAATCTCGTTCAGCGCCAGCGCCAGCAGGATCGGGATCGGAAAACCGGCAAGCAGGGAGTAAAAGCTGATGCCAATCGTGTTTTTGATCAACAACCAGAAGTTCGGGGACTCAAAAAAAGCCTCAAAATGCTTGAATCCTACCCACGGGCTGCCCCAAATGCCTTTGACTACACTGAAATCCTTGAAGGCAATCTGTACACCGACCATCGGAATGTACTTGAAAATCAGCAGATACAGTACAGGGGGCAGCACTAGCAGGTAAAGCTCCCAGTGCTTCTTGAGGCTTCGGATGAATGGATGCTGCCGCTTGGGCTCCGCCTGATTCATCTGCTGCAGGTCCATGTTCGCAGGTATGCTTTCCGTAGCTCGACTCATTTGCGTCACTCCTTCTCAAACCTCAAGTGTAATAATACATTACATTCACATCCCTTAAATCTTCTTTTAAGAGACTAATTCATGGCTTACGATCTAATCAATGTCAACATTCATATCAGGTAGCGCTTTCTTGATTTGATAGTACCTTGCCGGGGGCTTTTTGATCAATTTGCAATTTTCTCCGACCTCTCTTTATTCCAAAAACCCTTGCGGAGCAAGCGTTTAAAGCTGTTTATCTTCAGGAATTACATCTCATATGTATCCAAAATAAAATTCCGGGGGCTCTTATATCTCCCCCGGAATTGACATGTATGTTTATGATGTGGTGACCAATCTGAACGTATGTGTGATGGGTGCTTCCCCATCCGTAGCGGATCGCGGCAGCTCCACGAGCAGCCCGTCTGTCGTCTGCTGATACGAAAGTACGTCATCGCTACCTACAAGTTCAACACGCTCTACCTTCTCCAAATAAGGGATGATCAGTTGCTGTTCCAGGTTCTCGTTCTCGTTGCGATAGATACGGAAGGCATAAACGGTATTGATGTCTGCCTTTTGTGTAAAGGCCCAGTCCTTCGTGAAATACGGTGCGCAGATGCGGGTGCCATAGATGCCCTCGCCGTGGGTGTTCAGCCATTCCCCCAGTCCCTGAATGCCCCGAATCGCTCCTTTCGGCAGGCGGCCATCCGGCTGAGGACCAACATTTAATGCCAGGTTGCCACCTTTGGACACGACCTCAAGCAGTATGTGGGCAAGCTGACGCCCTGATTTGTACTGATCATCGAAGCCAAATGCAAAGGAATGTCCCACGGTAATACAGCTCTCCCACGGGATATTCATCGGATGCTCCGGAATCGTTTGCTCCGGGGTTACAATATTCTCATACGGCCCGCCTACAGTACGGTCGGCAGACAGAAGCCATGGCTGCGTTGTTTTTCTTGCTCGCTCAACCACTTCACCAAGCCGGATATCCTGCCCATGGCGGCCTTCACGAACCCAGCCCGCATCCAGCCACAAGCATTCAATGCGTCCGTAATTCGTCAGCAGCTCCATGATCTGCTCATGGGTGAACTCTACAAATTTATCCCACATCCATGGATACTTGTGCGGATCGTAAGAAGGCCCGCGCCACATATGGCGTCCGCGCTCCATTCCCGGAGCCCAGTAATACGGGGTATGCCAGTCGGCTTTGGAGAAATATGCAGAGATGCCGAGCCCCTTGGCCCGGAAAGCATCGAACAGCACCCGGCAGATATCAGCGTATTTGTGCTTGTGGAACGGTGTGTCCTTTCCCGTGATCCGGTAATCGGTTGTTTTCGTATCCCACATACAGAAGCCGTCATGATGCTTGGTCGTGAACAGGAAGTATTTGAAGCCGTTGTCTGCAGCCATCTGTGCCCACTGCTCGGGCTGGAATCGGATCGGATTGAAGGTTTTGTTCAGGTCGAAATATTCTCGCTTGAAGTCTTCCATATCATCCGTCCAGTCGACGTCATCCCGCGACCAGTCGCCATCCTCATCGCTCAGCGCCCACGACTCCACCAAACCGAGCTGGGAGTATGGTCCCCAGTGCATCATCAGCCCCAGCTTCTGGTCCTTGAACCACTCCAGCCGATCCAGCAGCAAGGGATCTTCAGGCTTTACCCATTCATCCTCTTTGCTAAAGTTGTGTACACCGGCTTCAACGATCTGCTCTTCCTGCTCTGGCAGGGGGATTTTGGTTTCGGTCAAAAGGGTCATCTCCTTAAGTTAAAATGTCTCGCGTTGGAAAAAAGTGAGATTTACACTCGGTCACTCCGATTGCAGTACCATCTTTCGATCGCTGTTATCCCCGGATTTCTTCGAACTATTTTTCCTATGGGGAAATCTGGGGATAAAGGCGCACGCTTCGCTTCTCCAGATTGGTTCTGCACTCTCCGTTTCACGTGTAAATGAATTTTTACAACGCGCACAGACTGTTTACCTTGTCGTTTGGGTAACTTGGGTACGTCGGGTTATCTGTTCCCTCCGTTTAGGTGGGATCAAAAACCTTAACGTTCGCCTAATGCAGATTTACACTGGGGCACTCCGATTGCAGTACCATCTTCCGATCGCTGTTATCCCCGAATTTCTTCGAACTATTTCCCTGATGGGGAAATCCGGGGATAAAGGCGCACGCTTCGCTTCTCCAGATTGGTTCTGCACTCTCCGTTTCACGTGTAAATGAATTTTTACAACGCGCACAGACGGTTTCACCTTGTCGTTTGGGTAACTTGAGTACGTCGGGTTATCTGTTCCCTCCGGTTAGGTGGGATCAAAAACCTTAACGTTCGCCTAATGCAGATTTACACTCGGTCACTCCGATTGCAGTACCATCTTCCGATCGCTGTTATC
The DNA here is from genome assembly GCF_050171015.1 of Paenibacillus sp. TC-CSREp1. Taxonomy (NCBI): domain Bacteria; kingdom Bacillati; phylum Bacillota; class Bacilli; order Caryophanales; family Paenibacillaceae; genus Paenibacillus; species Paenibacillus sp. TC-CSREp1. The sequence goes on from NZ_JBNOKM010000016.1 coordinate 75,103, forward strand.
CCCGAATTTCTTCGAACTATTTTTCCCTGATGGGGAAATCCGGGGACAAAGGCGCACGCTTCGCTTCTCCAGATTGGTTCTGCACTCTCCGTTTCACATGTAAATGGAATTTTTACAACGGGCACAGACTGGTTTACCTTGTCGTTTGGGTAACTGGGTACGTCGGGTTATCTGTTCCCTCCGGTTAGGGGGGCTCAAAAACAGATTTACACGGGAGTACTCCGTTTTGTGTAATCTATAACGAAATTTCCCGTCCCTCGCGTGCGGATTCGTAGATGGCGCACAGCATTTTCATTACCTCTACGCCGTCCTCTACGGGGCTCAGGGTTTCTTTGCGCCCCTGCGTGCTGTCAATAAAATGGTTGATTTCGTTGCGGAACGAGCCCATAAAGTCAAAGGACTTAAAGTCCACCTGTGGTGTCATATTCAGAATGGTGTTGAACTTCTCGCCAATGATGGAGATTTCCGGCTCCAGTTCGGCGCCGCCTTTGTCGCCATACAGCTTGACGGAGGTTTCATCCGCCTTGGCATGCAGGGTAAAGCTGACATCGACCAGCAGGCTTGCTCCATTTTCAAAACGAATTAATGCATTGGCCATATCCTCCACGTTGTTCTGCTCCGCATCATAGTCTGCGGCCTTATAGAACGACAGGTTACGGATATTGGCACGATTGCCCAGCCGATTGGAGACGTTGGCAGAGACGGACTTCACCTTCGGTCTGCCCATCAGGTACCAGCAGATGTCAATGACGTGTACGCCGATATCAATTAAAGGGCCGCCCCCGGAGCGGCTCTTATCCGAGAACCAGCCGCCCGGATTGCCAAGTCGGCGCAGGCTGGAGGCTTTGGCATAATAGATTTCACCCAGCTCGCCTTCGTCGATGAACTTTTTCAAAATCTGAGCATTGTCACTATATCGGCGAACAAAGCCAACTTGAAGCAGCTTTCCGCTGCGGCGCACAGCCTTTTCAACCTCCAACGCATCCTCAACGGTCTGGCAGAGCGGTTTCTCGCACAGCACGTTTTTTCCTGCATCCAGAGCGGCAATACTGATCTCGGCGTGTGAATCATTCCATGTGCAGATGCTGACGGAATGGATTTCTGGCAGGGCAAGCAGGTCCCTATAGTCCGTAAACACATGAGTTGCACCATACTGCTTGGCTACATCGGCAGCACGAGTTTCGTTCAGGTCACAGATTGCATAAATCTCCACTTCCGGGTTGCTGGCATAGGCTTGCAGGTGACAATCCGATATGGAACCGGCACCGATAACGGCGACTTTTAATTTGGACATTTCACTATCCCTCCATTGGATAAAAAATGAATTTATGATGCTCAGCTCCGCAGAGCTATATATATAAGACAAGTCAAGCCCGATATTACCTCAGATCACGCCTCTTCCCACAAACGACGCACGTTGTCCATGGCGATCCGCGAAGCGGTCTGACAGTGCTCCATACCTTCAAATTCGATCGAGATGTAACCGTCATACCCGGATTGCTTCAGCACACGAAATACCTCAGGCATGTTGATATCGCCATGACCCACGATGGCTCCACGCAAATAATTGCCGTGGGATGTCTGGAACCAGCCCTCGCCAGGATTGCGGGTAGAAGGTCGCCAGTAGAAGTCTTTGGCGTGCACGATGGACGCATAAGGGATGTTGTTTTTCACCGCACTCACCGGATCTTCATCGACACAGAGGAAATTACCGATGTCCAGTGTGGTTTTGAAATTATCCCGCCCCGTCTCATGCAGCAAACGCTGGATGCGCTCGCTCGACTGTACGTAATATCCGTGGTTCTCCACACTTGTCGTAATTCCAAAACCTGCCGCATAATCGGCAATGCGCTGGCATGCTTTGACCAGTCCGGGCAGGTCTGCTTCAAACTGAGCTACCGTTCCTTCGGCTGCAGGCCGGAAAGCAACATCATGCCGCATCAGCTTCACCCCCAGAGCCGCCGCCACGTCCACATGACGCATAACGCTCTGAATCTCCTGCTCCACCGCCTCGGCACTTTCCTGAACAGCAAAGTTTGCACCAACCGCATAATTGGAGAGTTCAATGCCCACCTCTTGCGCAGCCGTTTTGATCTCTTCAATTAGCTCTGGATTGTCCATCAGATTGAAGCCCATCGGCACGATCTCCACATGTTGACCGCCCTGCTCGGCAATCCAGCGAATGGCATCCGGCACACTCAGCTCCTTACGATCCAAAGCTTGCTGTAAACTGTACGTGCTAAGTCCAACTTTCATCTTGCTCATCCTCTCCCTCTCCTGTGATGGGTATCCATACCCAACGTATACCGTTTTCCAGCACACAGAGCAATTGCCAATAATCGCATGGCTCAACGATTTTCCTTTTCTAGCCTAAAACCGGCTTATCTACGAACATTACAGCTGCATCGGCTGTTCCATGAAGTTCAAATACTATAATTTCATTATCTCCTTGGCGAAGAAGCGGCGCAGGTACATACAACGTCTGCTGCGGTCCTATGCTCCAGTAGCGACCCAGATTGAATCCGTTTACATATGCAACACCCTTCGTCCAGCCATCCAGACGCAGAAATGTATCCTTTACATCACTTGTGTCCTGAATATGAAGGCTGCCTTTATAAAAAAATGGTGTGTCTGCTGCATCTGCCGTCATGCCGTGCTGCTGCTCCGTAAATCTCAGACCTGAAAGGTCACGCATCGGCAAACAGTGAATGGTCCAGTCATATAAAAACTGAAATCCATGCCGCACCCCTTCCGTGATGCCCTTCGGGTCTCTCAGGTACGGACCGTAATTGATTCGCCCCATATTTTCAACCAGAATGCAAAGGTCTGCACCCTGCGGCGGGACTTCAAATGATATGGTCGCTCCCCCGGGCCCACGTTCAAGCACACCGAGCAGCTTCCCATCCACATACACCAACGCACGGTCTCGCACCTCCTGAACGACCAGTTCCTGCCGCTCTCTTGGCCCTGATATGTGTGTCTGGTAGCTGATAAAACCATAATCCTGCCCCAGCTTCTCCATCGGCTCGAGATTGGTACGCTGCACCGGTACAGCCAGCACAGCCAGCTGCTCAAACAACGCTGCCCTTTGCGTCATCTCCACTCTGCCATAGGCGGCCGTTTTAATGGATTCTGGCAAGGCCATATCTTCCTCTTTAGATCCATTATTTTTCGATTTAGATCCATTAGTCTGTTCTTTCGAACGACGATATCGTGAAATAACGTCCTGCACGGCGTAGAATTTGGCTGTCGGCTCACCTGACTCACCAAGCAGCGAATCGTAGTCGTAACTTGTAATGGTCGGTTCATACTGATGCTTCTGCTGACAGTTGGCGCCATTATAAAATCCGAAGTTTGTACCGCCATGGAACATATAAAAATTCACCGACGCGCCAGCTTCAAGCATCTCCTCCAGCACCTCGGCTACATCTGCCGATTCCCGGGTATGATGAGGTTCGCCCCAGTGATCAAACCAGCCATTCCAGAATTCCATACACATTAGCGGTTCTTCTCTCTGGTATTCACGCAGCTTGGCAAATGCCCATTCCGTACCTGAGCCAAAATTAACGGTTGCCAAGTGCCCAGGCACCGAACCGGCCTGTAACATATGATCGGTTGGTCCATCTGAGGTAAAGAGTAGCACATCGATCCCACGCTGTACTATGCCATCCCGCAAATAGCTCAGATAACCCGCATCATTGCCAAAGCTGCCATATTCATTCTCAATCTGCATGGCAATAACAGGCCCGCCATGGGTGCTCAGAAACGGTTTTAATCTGGGCAAAAGCACATCATAGTACCGATCTACATGCGCCAGAAAGGTCGGATCGGTACAGCGCAGCCGCAGGTTGTCATCTGCCAGCAGCCAGGACGGCAAGCCGCCAAACTCCCACTCCGCACAGATATATGGACTCGGGCGGAGGATTACATGCAGACCTAACGCTCCTGCCAGCTGAATAAACCGCTCCACATCGGCCATGCCTTCAAAACAATACACTCCCGGCTGCGGCTCATGCACATTCCACGGCACATACGTCTCCACCGTGTTAAACCCGCAGGCCTTCAGCTTCAACAGCCGATCTTCCCAATATTCCGGCACAACTCGGAAATAATGAATGGCACCCGACAGAAGGTGAATCGGTTTGCCATCCAGCATGAATTGCGATCCCTGATATGTCAGCACTGCCATCCTACACGCCCTCCCGCTTACTGTTATGTAGGCTGAATGTCGATAATGTTGGATACCATCTGGACTCCTGAATGGTTAACCTAACGCGGCGGGCTGTCACTTTGGGAAAACAACAGATGCGCTTATACCCCACGACCGTTCCAGCATAAATATCTCGCCACAGACCATCCAATCCACACACCTCCAGTGTAAATCGCTCAATCCGCTGCCCTGATTGGATGTGCTCCATCAGCATTACACGGTCGAATGTCCGTTCTTCCGGCAAAAGCAATTCAATCCATGCCTGCTCCGTCCCTTCGGGCGGACACCAATAGACATCTCTCTGTTCACCTGAATGCAGTATCATTGATGCTCCATGCGCGTCGTCCATCGTCTCCGAAGCCGCTGCCTGCGCACCTGCAGCCAAATTCTCGCTAAACGTTGCACGCAGCACTGAGCCTATCTCGCGCAGCCGCCCGACATCATTTTCATGAATCAATCCACGCCGATCTGGCGGCAGATTCAGCAGAAAACAGGCATTGCCACCTACGGCACCGTGATATACGGAGAGCAGCTCTTCCAGTGTTTTGACTTCATCATCCTCATGAGCATGATAGAACCAGCCTGGGCGAATCGAGGTATTCACCTCGGCCGGATACCACACCAGCTTGTCAGCATAATTACGGATAACACCCCGGCTGCCCAGATCACTGTCCTGTGTATTGACCCTTTTGGCAAACTCGCCATCATCCACCTGCTGTGACTGCTCCTGAATCTTCTCATTATCCTGCATATGCGCGGGTACCACGCTCCATTCCGATTCCCGCGTATGTCCCGCTTCATTACCGCACCAGCGGACATCCGGGCCGCACACTGAAATGACAGCCTCCGGCTGAAGTTCACGGATGAGCGCGTAATATGCATCCCAATCATAGACCTGTCTTTTCCCGTTCGGACCTTCACCACATGCCCCATCGAACCACACACAGAAAATATCGCCATAATTCGTAAGCAGCTCGCGCAGCTGTGATAGAAAGAATGTATTATACCGCTCCGAATCCCCGTATGAAGCTTCATGGCGGTCCCAAGGAGAGAGATATACTCCAAATTTCAAGCCAGCTTCACGGCAGGCATCCGCAACCTCCCGCACCAGATCACCCTTGCCCTCTTTCCAGGGACTCGCAGCAACGGTATGGTCTGTATAACGGCTCGGCCACAGACAGAACCCGTCATGATGCTTGCACGTCAGAATCAGTCCCTTCATGCCTGCTGCCCTGCAGGACGTCACCCACTGCTCCGCACTTAGCTCGGAAGGGTTAAAGATTGCCGGGTCTTCCTCCCCTGTGCCCCACTCCCGATCTGTAAAGGTATTCACGGTAAAATGAATAAACGCATAAAACTCCAGCTCCTGCCATCTCTTCTGCCGTTCTGACGGGCTGACCTGTGCCGCCATTTTGATCCAATCGGCTGGTGATTGCGTTGAACTCATGGACTCTCACTCCCTTGTGTGCATGCTTTCTTTACGATATAAATTGAACTAAAGATTTTACACACACCACTCCGATGACAGAATAACCTGAAGAGTAGCGGTTATCCCCAGATTTTTTTAATTCCCTTTTGTAAAGGGGAAAATCCGTTGAACAGCATATGCTTCCGATGCAGCTTTCTTTCAGAAAGCTTTCAGGCGACCGCTCCGCTTTTTCAGGTTTTTTCTGTCCTCTCCGTTAACGTGTAAATGAATAGTTAAACTTATATATAGAAGCTATCTATACCTACATTGATCATCCCATGTTTAATCCATCGTTCTTCCTTGGCCTCTGTCGTTCTGTCATTCGTGCTTCTGTTCGCTTTACAATTTACGTTACGTGTTTCACGTGGTTCTGATCTCGATTGATGTCACTGACTTTCTCGATAACCTACTACACCTCGCAACCCTCATTGCTTAATACTAGTACGACTCCAACTGCTGCACGGCACGTATTAGCCGTGCTTTGGCCTCGGTAACAAGCTGTGTGTCAACAGGCTGCTGAAAGCTGCCTCCTTGGCGCATGCCTGATCCCATATGAATTTCTGTAATACCGGTTGCACTCACGAGGTCTGATATGCCTTCAATGGTCACACCCGATCCCGCCATAACAGCGATGTTCAGCGCCTGTCCCAGCTCCTGAAGCTGCTTCAACTCAGGCAGACCTTCGGATACCGCTGACTTTCCTCCCGATGTAAGCACCCGCTCGACAACATTTCTCTCACTCGCATCATGGATACCGCCCAGGTCCTTGAGCGCTGCCAGCAAGTTTGAACTTGCATCCATAGCGCGATGGAACGTAACCCCCAGTCCGTTGGCTTCGGATAGACAAGATTGTAAAGATGACCGATTCACCTCTCCCTCTGTTGTCAGAGCCCCAATCACAACCCCCGCCGCTCCCAGCGCTCTGGCTACACGTACATCTTCTGTCATTACGCGAATATCGTCCGGGCTATAGCAGAACGAGCGGCTATGAGGGCGAATCATTACATACACGGGAATCGAAACGCTCGCTACAACCTGTTCAATCACACCATAGCTGGGTGTAAGCCCGCCTTCGGTCATTGCCGCTACTAGCTCAATACGGTCGGCCCCGCCCTGCTCTGCCGCTCGGGCATCTGCTGTGTCTGTAGCAATGACTTCTAATATGGGCTGTCTTTTAGACTGCTCCTTCATAGAGGCACCTCCTCACGCTGATCAACATAAAAACATCCAGCAAACCACGCTATAAAGGACCGAATAAACGCCTGCTCAGCGTCTCTGCGGTCCTTCCTTATTCCGATGATTGAACGTTCAGTTTCCAGAACGCAACCCGGTCTCTTTTCCACGTATACGTAATGTACAGACTTTGCCCTTGAGATACGATGGAAGGATAAGAATACTCTCCGGGTTCATCCTCCAGCACCCATTCATGCCCCCAGGTCTCACTATTATCATTCGAAAAAGCAACTACCAGCGGGGTCCGGGGGCTCTCTGTTGAATATCCGCTAACTGGATTGTAAACAAGCGCAAGCAAGCCACTCTCCATGCGTGTGACATCAATGCCGCTATTGTTGTTTGGCAGCTCTGTCGGGTAAGCTTCACACCACGTGTACCCGCCATCCGCCGAGTCACTGCGGTAAATCCATCCCTCGGTGCTGCGAAGCAGCATATGTACATGTTCAGCATCCGAAGCAGACCACAGGGCAGGCTGAATCAGACCTTTGGCAAACCAATGCCCGGCCCCTACATAAACAGATAAATTCATCGGCACAGATGCGCTTTTGGTCCATGTCCTGCCCTCATCCATTGAAATATCAACAAAGGCTTCCCACACCTGCTTGCCCGGCATCTCCGGGTCCAAACGTTCTATAGAAGCTGGCGCCAATATCGTTCCACTCGCCAGCTGCACTGGATGATTACGCACCGGACCACGACCGCCCACATCACCAGATACCAGCTCACGAGCAGCAGTCCACGTGTACCCGCCATCCTCCGAGCGTATGAAGCGAGTGTGCCAATGTGTAATTTCGTGCCCTACCTTGTAAAAGAGTACCAGTGAACTGCCTTGTGCATACAGCACCGGGTTCCAATGTGGAACGCCTTCTTCATCCGCCACTTTACGCGGTGCAGACCATGAACCTTCCTGCTCCTGAACCGCTATCCATATGGCCGTGTCACTCGACTTCTCATGCAGCCCTGCAAACCACGCCACAATAACAACACCCGTTGGCAGAACCGCTACCGTAGAACCATGACTGCTCTGAAACGGCTGACCTTCCCGAAAAACATATTGTTTGTTAGCCATCATGGCCATGAGTGAGCCTCCTGTAAAATGGAGTAATAAAGACGGTAAACTATAGTTTATAGTTGATCCAGTTAATCTAGTCTAGGTTTCCACGGCTTTCATGAACTTCATGCTTGGCTATAATTATTACAATTTGATTCTTTTAATTTCTTATACCTTTATCCATTTTGCTATCTACTTCTTTTGTTACTTTCGTTATTTTTGTTATTATTATTGTTATTAAATTATATCTTTAGTCTAAAACGTTAGGTATTGAACGTCAATACTTGTATATGAGCTTCCTCAAAAATATCTCCCTAATCCCTGTAACATACCGGCGTAATGCTGGTAGTAATTCCTTTTAGACATATACTTGTGAACAGAACATTGACAATATGTTAAAGGCTATACCAAAAAGGATCGTTTGATTTTCTACAACGATCCCTATTATCATCTACTGGGTGTAAACCACAGTTCATCACGATGATGATTTTTTATTAAGCTAGCGTTCCATTTAGTTCAAAGAATATCGTATAACCTTGTTTATTACTAAACCTATGAATAAGGAACAGCTTCTCTAATTACTCACTTTTTCAGAACTCGTGCTGAAGCGAAAGACTAGCTTTTCTCCATCTTCAGGATGATGACCAAGTTCTTCGGTGCATTTCCCGTTAGTACATGTGCTAAGTGTTCTACGCCAGAAGCGTTTCGCTCATTCGTTTCGTCCGGTGGGATTTGTTTGCAATTCCCATTGCCCTGGAGCTTCCAATAATCTGTCGCATCGCTTCTTCTCCAACACCCCTTCCTCGATAATTACGTAATAGGAAGAACTCATTCATGTAGTAATTGATATAGTGAGGACAGGGTATGAAAAGGGAAGTAGCTACAAATGCATTCGTACCACCATCATTTTGAACTCAGGTGTATATATCTTAAACTTCTGGCCTTTAATGGCCATGAAAAAATCCCCTTTTGAAAGATAGTGCCAGATCACATCATACGTGTGCTCTTTTCACACTATCCACCTAAAGGGGATAATATCACTTATCTTCAAACACTCTTTTTTTGCGTTTTATTAAATATCTCTAGACCATTCAATATAGTACGTAGGTTCTGTATAACTACCAGTATAAGGGCCATAGAGATCACCAGAAAGATTACCGTAACCTCGGATGGAATAACTACCTCTATCTACGTATCCAGTCCAATAAAATATTCTGGATCTATAGCCGGAAGCTTCAGATGGACCTGTCCATGTTTCATTCGTACTGTAAGTAGTGCTAATTTCTTGTGTTATGCTACCATTTATTTGTGCTGTTGGTGCACTTGCTTGTACTCCGACACTTGCACTAGTTTTTTTGGTGACACTTGAACTAAGAGATATCGTTTTCCCTGCTGCAACTGAAATAATTTGTTGAGCTGAGGTTGCGTTATCGCGAGAAATATTGCTTTTAATTAAGGGATCCCAGTTGACCCACAAATCATACCAGGCATTTGTTGACACATCCCCCGTATTACTCAACCTCGTAATAGATGAAATTGGACCAGGCGAAGATGACGCAGGAACTATTTTATGAATAGTAATAACATCTCCATCATCTACTTGTCCTACAATTCCTTCTAATGCTTTATTGGAGATTTTCCCCTGTACTTCTGGGTCAAGATTGAATTCGATTTGTTTGCCTTGAACATCTATTAACACATGGTCTGTTGTTGATTCTATGTTAGTATTTTCAATTGATGAAGCACTTGCACCTACGTTAGCTGCAAATAAAGCAGAAACCACTCCTACGGCTAAAAATGACTTTAGAATATTTTCTTTCATAATTCCTCCTCTTTACTACATTATTTGGTGTTATTATGTAATTGTATCATATATTTTATATTTGGAAAGGATTGATTTATTTGGATTATAAAGCGATTTCTTTTATCTCCTTAATTGTGGCAGGTTTTTTTTTCACAGTAGAAAGAGTATCTGCCGTTATAGCTAGAGGGATAGCGGCCCAAGGGAAATCCGGATTTGATTTGACACCTTCGTATCCGGGTATATTTGATAATTTATTCGTTGTGTTTTTCATTTTATTAGCAGCTGTTTTACTAATATATGACTATATGCTAAAGAACAAAAAAAATGATTCGAAGTGAATCAGGAGTGAAAACTGAATCACACGAGTGGTGGATCCGCCGAAAAAATATTCCTTATACTACAAAATGTTTGCAGGGAAAAATTTTAACTCAAATCTAGGAGATAGTGAAGGTAGGGAAGTCCACTTATTACTGGTCGTACACAGGAAATGTAAAATACTCTGGAACATATAGTTTGAAGGTTGGCAACCGTCAGATGTTCATTTATACGAATTAAGTTGACCATATGAATATAATTATTTGATTTACTATAAGAGATTTATCCTAGGTAGTTTAAATATATGTAGATAAAGAAACAGAGTAACTTGCAATTTGCTCTGTTTCTTCTCATCGATCTTCCCAGGACAATTATCAAAAGAAATAGGCTGTTCCTGAGGGTTTAACATCGTCCGTAAAGGTATACCTTTACGGATGATACCATGTGTCAGGCTCCATAGAAGTGTGATTGAATCCAGATTACTTAGTTACCCCTTCGGTAAAAACCATAGGATGGTCATATGAAGGTGCAACAACGGATGAGCAACGTGGTGGCGTAAACTACAATTTCTATGAATCAAATGTTGTGAATATTTCAAGCTGAATGTTGTTTATGATGTTCAACACAACTATCCTCGAATCTTTCTTAACAGCATCATCATAAACATCATGCCAACCAACGCGATATACTTCTATGATTGGATTCTCGTACTTAATATATAAAATTAGTTGATATGGTGTGTCGTACATATAAGCAGTTGAACTATTATTTTTGGAATTTTAAACAAAATAAAAAAGGAAAACTGTTTCCACCTTTTTGCGTCTGTATATGTGAGGTGATTCGATGAACAAAATTTTAGCATTTTCGATTTTGGGAATGGGTTTAACTGGTGCCGTTTTAATCTTCTCTGTTGCTCTATGGTTTAATCCACCAATAGGAAATGTGTTGAAGATGGTTACTGCTGCCTCAACATTATCTTTTATTATATTTGCTGTCTCGGCTCTGGTATTTCGTCGGCGATTAGATCATGAAAAAAGAAATTAATATATTCACACTACTTTCTCCATCCAAGACAAATGGTTTTCAAGAGCAATGTCATAAGTTTAGCTCAGACGCAGAACTCAGCATAAAAATCAAATCTGAAACGGTATAGGAAATATCCTGTGCCGTTTCTTTTATGTATAAAGAAATTCTCACACATAAGCAAAAAAGACGAGGCAGAAGAATCTCTACATCGTCTTTGTATCGTGTCCTAACGTCTTCGTGACCTGTTCAAGTCAGCCATGTTCCTCGCCCTTTATAAAATAAATAAAGGGCTTTCAAATTTTCTCTTTTCTATCTACTTGACCCATCGCAGATTGTAACTATCTACTTGTTACGCCGGGCTTTTGTCATTCGGTTAAACATAATCAAAGCCACAATAATCATCGCAAGCATGGCTATATTGCTGGACACCTCTTGAGACAGTCCAAACAGCATACACACATTCGTGACCAGCCCCCGGACGATCAACGCCACAACAATCAGCAGAATCGGACTTAAATAATTGTATCTTTTCATTGATTACCACACCCCTGACCCCATTGTTCGATTTCTCCACGATCCCGTACCTTGATCATAACAGCCCGCTTCTCCGGTTACAACAAAAGGACACCGCAAGCAGTGTCCTCTGTTATTAAACCAGCCTGGATAAGTAAGAATGCAGACCACTTTGGTCAGCTAGACCTCAAGGACAGATTAAACACATCTATATCAGACCTGTTTAAACTCAATCCAGTCGATCTGCAAGCCCGGTTTGGTAAAGTCGAGCTTCAGCTCATACAGTCCGGCTTCCAGCTGTACTTTCACCAGCTTTTGTCTGATCCATTTCCCTTCCGTACCATTCGTTTGAATCGTTGTTGCCAGCTGACCGTTCAGCAGCACATTACATGCGCTTTGTGCCAGCTCAGGCTCTGGAGACATGATCTGCACAATAATCCGATACTGGCCAGCTTCATTGACTTTCATATACACAGGCCCTGTTACCTCAGGTTTAACTTGTGCATTCTCAGACAGTAATTGAGCGTCCGAAGCGGACAGGGACGCATTGGCCTGGAAGGAAGCCACGTTCTCTACAATCTCATGTTTGCGTGAGGATACCGGCGCATTCATGATGAATTTGCAGATGTTGATCGCGGAGCGCTGCAGCTCACCGCGAGTCAGGGTTCCATTTTCCAATGATTCCATCGTGTTGTCGTCCCAGCCGTTGATCTCTGCACCATAGTTTGGCACGACCATATAGAGGTCGTTCTGTGCGCGAACCATCCAGTTCGTGAACTTGCGATCCGCTTCTCCGCCTTCTACTACATCGTTCATAATGGCCCACCAGTCCGTCATCACAATGCCATCAAAGTTCCATTCTCCGCGCAGGATGGTAGTATTCAGATCATAGTTGGACGCGGCCCAGTGTCCGTTGATCGGATTGTAGGAGGTCATGATGGAGTTGGCTCCACCCTCTTTTACTGCGATCTCGAAACCTTTCAGGTAGATTTCACGCAAGGCACGCTCGGACACAACAGCATCGACCTTGCTGCGGTGTTTCTCCTGGTTGTTGCAGGCAAAGTGCTTCAGTGTGGCGTTGGAGCCACCCTTCATAATGCCTTTCGTACATGCCGCGGCAAATACACCCGAGATGAACGGATCTTCCGAGAAATATTCGAAGTTGCGACCGTTCAGCGGGCTACGGCGAATGTTAAGTCCAGGCCCGAGCAGTGTATCCACCTGATTGCGCAGCAGCTCTTGTCCTTCCATCACATAAAGCTCTTCTACCAAATCTGCGTTCCACGTTGCTGCTAGCAGTGTACCGATGGAGACTTGTGTCGCCTTCTCCCCGCTATCCATACGGATACCGGATGGGCCGTCTGCCGTACAAGCCACTGGAATGCCATAACCAAACAGACTGTCGCTTACGCCACCAAAAGCCGAGGCGGTTCCCGAAGTAACCAGCGGACTGCTCATGCCTTCCCCGCGCACCAGCGCTGCCAGATCCTGATCGCTCAGCTGAGCTACAAAAGCCTCCAGACTCACTTTACCCGCCTTCACATCGCTCAGCTTGTAGCCCTGATTGCCCGTCTGCTCCAGCGTCTGCGGCAGGTTTTGTGCGATCCGATCCGCGATGGACACGCTGCGTTTTGGTACAGCTGCATAAGTCAGCTCGTAGGTTCCATCTGGCTTGCGTGCGCCTGGTTTCATACGTGTAAAGTCTTCCGTTGGTGCCATCGCTTCCTGCAATTGCTCTACCAGTTGAACGCTGTCTACAACATAACCCTCCTGGCCATCGATGCCAACATGACTGGTCTGCTTCACACTCGTACCCACGTGCAGACGATATGTTCCCGCTTCAAGCACATAGGCAGAAGCATATCCCGTCACACCCGCATCATCATAGGAAGCCATGCGATAAACAGGGAAGCGGATCGTTAACAGCTCGGAGTCGCCGGGCTGCAGTAATCCTGTTTTGCCAAAAGCCGCGAGCGCCTTCACCGGTTGTCCCAGCTCTCCCTGCGGTGCTTCATAATACATCTGAACCACTTCTTTACCCGCATAAGTCGTGCCAGAGTTGGTCACATTCACCCGAACTTCGATCAACGTCTCCCCGTTCTCGGTAACGGTTCGAGCTTCCTCGGTTTGAGTCGCAAATGTCGTGTAAGAAAGACCATAACCGAACTCAAATTGTACTTTTTCAGGTCGAAACGTTTCGAAAAAACGATAACCTACATAAATATCTTCCTGATACAGGTTCTTGAACTCATTGCCGTAGTTGCTTGTAGACGGGTAATCTTCAATAGAATAGGCAATCGTATCCGTCAATTTTCCGCTTGGCGTCACGTCTCCCACCAATACGTCCGCAATGGCGTTACCGCCTTCCATGCCCCCGTGCCAGGAGTAGATTACACCTTGAATCGGATGCAGAACCGTTTCGTTCAGCCAGCTCATATCCATAATATTCGAGACGTTAAGAACCACAATCGTATGTTCAAAATGGTTCGTCACATGCTTCAGCATCGCCTTCTCATCGTCGGTCAGACGATAACTTCCGGGTGCATCTGCATTATCCTGATCTTCCCCTGCGGTGCGTCCAATGACCACGATTGCTTTGCTCGATTGTCTTCTGGCCTGTGCCACCAGCTCATTTGTGAGCGGCATTTCCTTCTGGTTCCACGGCTCGGCAGCCCAAACCTTCCCGCCATCATCAAATGGATTTTCCTCGATCCACTTCTCATAAATGGCCGCCAATTCTTCGTTAACGGTAATGTTCTTTTTGCTGCGTAGTCCGTCCAATAGATTCGTTGTGTACGCGACGTGCACACTGCCGCCTGACCCTGTGCCGCTGCGATAATAATTCACTTGAATTCGGCCAAAAACTGAAACGTTTTCGGAACGTCCGAGTGGAAGAACCTGTCCCTCATTTTTAAGCAAAACGGCTCCTTCTGCAGCTACCGTTCTGCTAAACTCTGCAAACCCTTCCAATGGAACACCAATTAGATTTGTACTCAAAGATTTCCCTCCTGATTGTCATCCCCATATCTGTATAATAACGAAATTCGTGAATATGGCAGATTTACTTGTACATAGTCTCATATTAACAGATTGCAGGTATGAAAATATATGAGAAATATTTATGTTCATATAACAAATACTAAAGCCGCGAACAGGTTCTGTTCGCGGCTCTCTTATTTTATATAAGCACAGGTCAGGTCGTCAGCTTCGCATACACCAGGAAGAACAGCATATCCTCACCCATGATGACATATGCGGGAACACGGTAGATCAGATCCACCACCACAAAGACAGCTAACAAACTCAACATAATTACCATATGACGTGGACTCAGACGCAGATGCGGGTGTCTGTAGCGATGGAACACCAGCGTCGTTGACAGGAAATACAGCAGCACCGAGCCAAACACAAAGGCCAGCATAAATTCGTAGTTCAGTTGATTCAGGTACAGCAGTTGAATGGACGCGGCAATCATGCTCATGGAGATGTATATAAATAGATGCCCGTAGATGATGGCCTGCCCGGCTGTCTGCATCTCTTTGCTCACCTTTTTCTCCACGTTATCAAAGTACTGCCACCACATAGCGATGACAAACA
Source organism: Paenibacillus sp. TC-CSREp1 (assembly GCF_050171015.1). NCBI lineage: Bacteria > Bacillati > Bacillota > Bacilli > Caryophanales > Paenibacillaceae > Paenibacillus > Paenibacillus sp. TC-CSREp1. The sequence goes on from NZ_JBNOKM010000016.1 coordinate 90,320, forward strand.
ACGATGTGAAGACGGTAAACAGAATAGACGGCAGGTCCCAATGATCCGCTGACAATACCGCGATAATACTTACCACGGACTCTCCCAGCAGGATCAGGGTAAACAGGGCAAAACGTTCCAGCAGATGATGTGTCTGCACAGGCACTCTGACCAGGTTTTTACGACCGAGCAGCGGTAAAATAATATCTACAGCGATGCCCGCGTACAGGATCACATAACGCACCCATGAATCAAAGAACAGGGAGCCGGATGAAATCACAATGCCAATGATAAAGGAGAGGCCCAGAAAACGGGCAGCCTGCTGCTGATGCTTGCTTTTTGACTTATGGATCGTCAGATATTGAATCGCGGTAAACGCTCTGGAACCGATATATCCAACAAAGAAGGCCAGATAGTGTTCGTCAAAATGAGTGGACAAACTCGCCGTCATCACCAGCACGGACAGCAGTTGAAGGATGAGGAAAATCCGGTGGCTCAGAATATCCTGACCATAGCGGTTAATGAACAGAGTCTGCCCCACCCATGCCCACCATACCGGGATGAAGATCAGCACGAATTTCAATAGATATTCAAATGGTATTACGCCATGCTCGGCATGCAGCAGTACATGGCCAGCTTTGGAGACTGCCGCGACGAAAAGCAAATCATAGAACAGTTCCAGCCAGGTGACCTTTTTCTCCATCATCCCTCAATGCTCCTTTGGGTTAAAATTCATGATGTGCCCAGAGAACGTGCTCCGGGCACATCTTATTTAATATCTCTACCTTACTCCGTCACAGCTGTTGCAGGTGTGAGTGTTCTGACCTGGATCGGCTGCAGATTATCCTCAATCTGCGTGCGGTATTGCTCGAACCATTCCGGCAGCATCAGTTTCTGTCCCAGCGCTTCAGCCGGTTCATCTCTTGCAAAGCCCGGAGGATCAGTTGCGATCTCAAACAGTATACCACCTGCTTCTCTGAAGTAAATAGCGTTGAAATACTGACGATCCCGCACCGGGGTTGGCTGGTATCCGTAGTCACGCACAGCCTCGCTCCACTGGACATGCTGTGCATCATCCACCGCGCGCCATGCGATATGGTGCACAGTCCCTGCGCCGCCCATACCCAGCGGAACACGGGTAACAGGTACATCCACAATATTCCCGATATCACCGATGGAACGGAAGCGGGCGAACTCTTCATTTTCGCCTACTTTCACGAATCCAAGAATACGTTCCAATGCATCCATGGTACGCTGCGGGTTCACACTGAACAGAACAGCTCCGCCGAAACCTTTAATCGCATGTTCAGCCGGGATGCCTTCCTGCACCCACGTATTGGCTGCGCCCTCTTCCCGTTCAACCAGTTCCAGACGCAAACCTTCGCTATCTTCGAATTGCAGCAGCGGTTCATCAAAGCGCTGGGTTCTGGTCACTTCGATATTAAAGCCTTCCAGACGGTTTTGCCAGAAGTCCATTGAGCCTGGTGGGATGACATAAGACGTGATGCCGACCTGCCCGCCGCCGATCTGACCTCGAGGTGACCCTGCTGCCGGGAAGAAGGTGATGATTGTGCCAGGGCTGCCGTGTTCATCTCCAAAGTACAGGTGGTATACATCCGGTGCATCAAAGTTTATTGTTTTTTTCACGAGACGAAGTCCCAGAACTCCGGCGTAGAAGTCAACATTGGCCTGTGGATCTCCGGCAAAAGCCGTAATGTGGTGGATACCTGTTGTTTGAATGTTCATAATTATTTCCTCCTTGGATTGTATGTTCGTTGATATCGCAATTTTTATATTTTCTTTATTATCTTTAAATTAAGATATATGATCTGTAGAACTAGTGCAGAGATAATGCCTCATCCGCACTAGTGTTTATCTTCCGAGCAGTTCCTCTATGGATTCTGTCTGGAAGCCTGCTCTTGTTTCAATTTATCTGGAGTCACGTCATCGCCGTTTGGATCATAGATGGTCGCATTCAGCAAAATGTCGTTGACCGAACCACGGAAGGTCTGCAGATATTCCTGCCGAAGGCGAGTCTGCTCTGCCTGCTCCATCTCCGTCAATCCACCCGCTTTCGCTTTTCGCGCGAGCTCATTAATTCGCGTCAATGTTGGAATCATCATCTGGACCACTCCTCCTGTACCTGGATTATAGATATTTATTTGAGTATATTCTTGCCTTGCGGTTGCTGTCACTATTCTTTGTTGTATTCAAATTAAATATCTTAATATAAAGATAAATGATTACGGAACGGATGTCAACACTTTGTTTTAAAAACTCCTTGTCCTGTATTTTTAAGCTGCTCCATACAACACTGACCGGAATGGAAATAAGCCATTTGAATAAGGAAACAGCAGAGAACAGTATCATCTGCTATTTCCAATGTTTAAAGAGTCCATTACCTGAACTAAGACTCAGTACTTTCCGAAGCACCCCTTTTAATAGCAATCTCTTTGTTGTATCTTTCTCCCCAATCCCTCATCAGCATAATAATGGGTTCCAGTGTAAAACCGAACGGGGTTAACGAATATTCTACTCTCGGTGGAATTTCTCTATAGACTTCTCTGTGCACGACTCCGTCATTTTCCAACTCACGAAGCTGAAGAGTCAGCATCCGCTGTGTAATGTCAGGTATCAGTCTGCGAAATTCATTAAAACGCTTTGTCCCTGAAAGCAAGTAATATAAAATAATGCCCTTCCATTTCCCTCCTATGACATCGAGCGTTGCCTCCACAGGGCATCCGTAGGGGTCAGGACAAGCAGAGTATGGGTTATAACTATCGTCCATGTGTACCTCCATCATGTATTAGTATAAAAATGAATACTATACGACAAAAATGTGCGTACTTACGAAAAATAAGTGTTTACCCTATTATAACAAATGTAAAGACATTAAAACGATCTATCTGCTCTTGTTGCTTTAAACCATAATCAGATGATAGGAAAGGATGAAGAATGTTGGAAACAATGAAAGCTGTAGGTTTGTATCGTTACTTACCCATTGAGCATCCAGAAAGTTTGTTAGATGTAGAGCTCAATAAGCCAGTTGCTGCAGGTCGGGATTGCTTGTTCGTGTCAAAGCGGTGGCTGTAAACCCGGTTGACTACAAGGTTCGATCACCAAAAGAAAAAGTTGAGGAAGATCCTAAAATATTAGGCTGGGATGTAGCAGGCATTGTTGAAGAAGTTGGAGCGGATTGTACATTATTTCAACCAGGAGACGAGGTCTACTACGCTGGTGACATCACTCGGCAAGGTGGGAATAGTGAATTTCAACTTGTAGACGAACGGATTGTAGGCAAAAAGCCGAAATCTTTGGATTTTGCACAAGCTGCGGCACTGCCTCTAACGACAATTACGGCTTATGAGGCTTTATTTGATCGTATGAACATTAGTCGTAATCCTGATGAAAATAAAAATAAAACCATTTTAATTATTGGTGCCGCTGGCGGAGTTGGCTCTATAGCCATTCAATTGGCGAAACGGGTTGGGTTAACCGTTATTGGTACAGCCTCCCGACCTGAATCCATTGCCTGGGCAAAGGAACATGGGGCGGATCATACCATCAATCACTTTGAAGAGTTCGTTCCACAATTAAAACAGGTGGGATTTGAAACTGTTCATTACATTCTTTGCCTGAACACAACTGAAAAACATTGGGAAAACATGTCGAAGTCCATTGCCTCTCAAGGGAAAATTTGCTCTATTGTTGAAACAGATGTTCCGCTTAATCTAACTGTACTCAAAAACAAAAGTGCCACCTTTGTTTGGGAGACGATGTTTACAAGATCCATGTTTCAGACAGAAGACATGATCGAACAACATCGACTTTTGAATGAAGTGGCTGATTTAATTGATAGCCAAGTCATCAAAACGACTTTAAACAAACGTCTTACCCCGATCAATGCTGAAAATTTAAGAAAAGCCCATTCATTATTAGAAAAAGGCACAACGATTGGAAAAATCGTGTTAGAACATTTTTAATATAAACCCGAGCAAGTAAAGCTATACCATGCGAAAAGCGAGAAGAAAGAGCCTGCACCGTAGTCAAAACTTACTGCGGAGCAGGCTCTTCATATATCTGTTACATTAGGCCAGCTTTTGTCCACAGTTCGGACAGAAATTAGCCCCTTCATTTTTAGTGCCGCAGTTCGGGCAAAAGTTTGGCTTCTTGCCATCGCCATTGGAAGGCTGAGACGCTCCCCCATTACTATTTTGTTGTTGACCTTGATTCTGGTTGCTTTGGTTTGCATGATTCGAGCTTGAATTGTTCTGGTTCATGTTTTTCATCATTTCATTTGCCATGTTCATGCCCATCATCATGCCGGCCATATCCGAGGCCGCGCCGCCGCCCTGCACTTTACCGGATGAGATGCCGTCCGTCATGCTCACCTGCTGATACTTCTGCAGATTGCCGATCATTTCATGCGAGGCTGTTTTGGTGATCATATCCTGAATCTCCTGCGGATAGTTGAAGCTCATCACCTGGAAGCCGGTAATGCCAATTCCGATATCCATCATCTGCATATCCAGGTCTTCCTGAATACCGCGTGCAATATCCGAAGCATTCGCTTGTAAATTAAACATATCTTTGCCCTCACGGCTAATCCACTTCATCAGCAGCTGATCCAGCACCGATGTGATGCGGATTTTGACATCCTCCACCAGATAGCTCTGCTTAATGCCCGCAACCTTATCAATCAGCGTCACATAGTCGCTCACTTTGAAGTTAAACGTCCCGTTCGCCCGAATCGGCATACCGCCCGGAAGCTGCGGTGTCGGAATTAACACCGGACTTTGCGTGCCCCAACGTACGGTGAACTCTTTTGTGTTTACAAACAGCACCTCAACACGCATCCCACTGTTAAATCCAAACTTGAAACCTTTCAGCGTAGACAGAAACGGAATAATCTCCGAATCAATATTAAAGGAACCTTCGTCTTCAAAAATCCCTTCCACCTTGCCGTTATTCAGAAAGATCGCATCTTGCCCTGCGCGAATTATCAGCTTACTGCCTTTCTTGATCTCGCGATTGCTCCACTTCCAGAAGATCATATCATCTCTGAATTCTTCCCACTCCACCACGTTGGAAAACTGATTTCTGAAAAATCCCATACTCGATCCCATCCCTTCAATTTAGAAAGACCGGCTGCTGCCGCTGTGAGAATGTCCACCCGCGGTTGTACCTCCACCGCCGCCTCCGCCGTTGTTGTTATTCTTCTCAATCTTACGCTTGGTGACCGTTGTGCGAATGTATCGATCCTGACGATCAATCACATGAGAGTTGCTGGAATCCTCATAGGTTGAACGGTTCACCGTCACACGTCCGCCGGAGCGATACATCATCACTCCAACAACAACGCCACCAACAGCCAAGGATGCAGCCACTTGAAACCATGTTTTAAAAAGAATATTATCTGGATTTACCCCAGGCTTGAGGTCCAGGTATTCGTAAGACAGATTTAGAAACTTTTCAAAAGCCATTCGGTAATTACCGTCTGTCAGGTCTGGAGCTATTTTTTCTGTAATTTTATCAACCCTGCTGTTATCGACATATTCTTCACCTTTATAAAAACCTGCAGCGTATACTTTACGATTGTACATGTCTAACGTAAGCATTACCGTATTGCCGTGCGGCTTGTCATATCCCGGTGCCCGATCATCATAAAATTCCTCGGTCAGCAGCTTCTCATCCTTATGCTCATCGTTGTTGGTTGTATAAATGATCAAGTCTGTCTGCCGCTCCGCCGAATATTGATTCGCCAGTGCATTCAATTCATTGCGGTCCTGCTCACTGAGCAGGTTAGCCTCATCATAGATGAGATTTTTGTTCTCCGCTGCGGAAGCCGATGACATCGGCAAGATCGGAGCGAACAGGGTCACTATAAGGACAATAAGCGCAGCCATGGCAGTCAGAGGTCTTTTTTTAATCACAGGAATCCGCCTCCCATCATCCAGGACACCAGCTTCAGCGATATTAACGACACCGCAGAGACACCCGTGAACCATCCTGCGACTTTGGCTTTGCTGATCGGTGGCTTGCCCACCACTTTACCCGTTTGTCCATTCATCGCAAAGGTATACTGTTTCCGATTGTAATTATAGTTTACCATCCATACCGGCAGCAGCACGTAATCTGCATTTTTCATCGTTGTATCAATCTGTTTATCCGTATAGCTCACACTGGTGTATCCCGAGACAGTAGACGCAATGTATGAATCAATATAAGATCTCGTTTTATCCTTGGCTCGGGGAAGCAGCTCGTCTTCGGTATAACTGTATTTTTCCGCGATGTATCCCGCCAGATACGGGGTTTTGAACAATTTCAGCTCACCGTATGGAAAGGGCTCCAGCTTATCCATCAGCTCATCATTCATTTTCTCGGACGCATCTATAGGCAGATTCACATACTCCAACCGAATTTTACGATAAATATCAAAATGCTGCGTCTCTGTATAATGGTAGTCACCCTGCGTATAGGACCTGACCTTGGTGCCCTGAGCATGGACTTCAATTCGGTTATGTAAATCATACAGCCAGAACGGTACATAGATGCCGGTAATGCTCTGGATTCGATCTGCGGTCATGAAGCCGCCGGGTGTGAGCAGACCGTTTTTGCACCATTTTTTGAATGCCTGTTTCGCTTGCTCTTTGTTGATGGAAAAAGGAATCACCATCGCCGGGGCCAGCTTGCCCGTCAGCCGATCACTCAGAACAACCGCCGCACCGCAGAAGCTGCATGTCGTTGCACTCGTCTCCGGTTCGGTAACAATATCTGCTCCGCAGCTGTTGCAGTGGTATTCCTTCACCTCATCCTCCGTGAATACCTGTCTCTTCATCGGATCGGGGAGCTGTTCAATATTGTCCTCTCTTCCGCAGCTCGGGCAAGACAATGCACCGGATACACTGTCAAAGATCATGCCGCTGCCGCAGTTCGGACATTTATACTCTACTACCGGCATCTGCTCACCTCCATGTCTGAATCAAATGTACTGGCTTCCCCTCTATTTCCCAAGCTTCTTCTGGATCGCTGCCAGCTCCTCGTCTGCGCTCGGAGTCTGTTGCTCACTCTGCTTATTACCCGCATCTGCGTTCATATCCCGCTCCAGCTGTGCAATAAGTTCGTCGAGATCGTCCTCCTGCGTGCCCGCACGAAGCTCGGCCAATGCTTCCGCTTCATTCAGTGCCTGATTCGCTTGATCCTCCATCGCTTTAAACGCGGATTCCGCACGGCTCGCAGACACATTCCGTTCATTTAACTGCTGCTGCGCCTTGGCATCTGCCATTCGACCTTTCAGCTCGGCATGTCTCGCTTCCAGCTTCTCCAGATCGGCAACGAGTTTGTCGTTCATATGTTTCATCATCTGTGCTTTAGCCGATGCCCGGTCGTAAGCCGCCTGCAGCTCGTTGCGTTTATCCGCCAGCTTCACCTTTTTCTCCAGGAAACTGCGTGCCTTGTCTACATCACCCGACTCGGCGGATTTCTCCGCATAACGCTGCAGCTTGTTCACCTCAGCCTGGCACTCATCCAGTGCCCGCTTTGCCCGATTTTCATCCGACAGCACCGCTGCCGTCTCTGCCTTCACCTGTCCCAAGTCACTGCTCAGACTACGCATATACTCATTGACCGTCTTCTCCGGGTCCTCTGCCCGGCTAAGCATGTGGTTCACGTTTGCTTTCATCACGTCTCTAAACCTCGATAAGATTCCCATTAATCGTTCCTCCTTCGGGTGTGTTCATATGTATACTATAATACATGAATAGGACGGCATACGTTTCATTTTTCATACGAGTACAACTCGTCATTGTCTCATTTTCCGAACAGAATTATCTCTTCCAAGCACTCTGCAACTCCCACTATGTCTCCTCAGGCAAGCTCTCTACCGCTGTGAAAAATACATCCAGCAGCTGCACCCCGTATGTCGTTTGAACATATTCAGTGATCACCGCCACATCCTCCTCCTGCTGATATTCCAGACATGGACGTCCTTCACTCCACAGCACTCTGCACGGGAAACGCTCCACCACACTCTGGATAATCTGATCAGGATCAGCTGCTTTATGAATATTCGGCATATGTCCCCACTCCTTCCGAATGCTTTAATTTTGAAATAGATCTCTCCTCCCTTCAGTGCAGTTCATCACATCGCTCCAAGGATGCCTTTCTTCTTCAAGTTAGCTATAATAAAGGGATCAATGAATCTATAAAAGGCAGGAAAACTATGCGTACACGAGTTCACTTCATTGCTCCTTACGAGTCAATGATTCCTATTATACAAGACTGTATACCCCGCTATCCTCAGTTAGCCGTTCAAACCGATGTGGGCGACCTGGCGAAGGGTGTGGAGCTGGCTGTGCAGGCTGAAAAAAATGGTGCCGAGATCATTATCAGCCGCGGCGGAACCGCGCAGCTCATCAAACAGGCGGTGACCGTACCGGTCATTGATGTGCAGTTGTCCGGCTATGATATGATCCGTTCCCTCACACTCGCAAGTCAGTTCAACGGACATACCGCGATCGTGGGTTTTTCCAATATTACATCGGGTGCACAGTCTATTATCGACCTGATGGATCTGCCGCTCAAGGTGTATACGATCCACAGCTCGGAGGAGGTTGCCCGGCTGCTGCTGGAGCTGAAAGCATCCGGTTACCAGCAGATTGTGGGTGACGTCATCACTGTGAACACGGCCAAGGCCTACGGTCTGGAAGGTTTATTGATCCAATCCGGCACGGAATCCATTCTCAGAGCCATGGAGGATGCACAACTGGTATACCGGTATTTAAGCAAAAATCAGACGGTATCCGTCATTCTGAATGACCTCGTTACCCAAGAGCACCCGAACCTGCTCATCATGGGCGAACAGAATGAAGTGGTGCTGGAGAACCTGACTGATTTTGACCACAATCCACTCACCGCAAACCACCTGTATTTGATGAATACAAGCCTGGAATTCCACCAATCCAGAATTCAGAACGTATTCATGGTAGACGATTATCAATTAACGGTGCAGGCTTACGAAACAACGCTGGATAACAAGAGCTACAAGGTGTATCTGCTGGAAAAAGGAGAGCCCTATGCCTTTGCACAATTCGGCATTACCACCTTTACCGATTCCTCGATGGAACCCATTGTTGCCGAATCACCTGCTATGCAGGCGATAGTAAAGAACATTCGCGCGCTGTATACGCATCATGAACCGATATACTTGTTGGGTGAAGCCGATTCGGGTAAATCTTTTCTGGTCAAACACATGCATCAGATGCACTCTGGTGGCGGACTTCTGTTACAGATTGATCTCTCTCAAGTGCCATCAGGCCATTTGCACAAAATTCCACTGGCCAAGGTAAAAACAGTGGAGCTGAATCAGATCGAGTCACGCCTGCATGATCCCGAGCTGCTGACCTTTATCCAGTCGTGTCTAGAGAATAACATCGGTCTGTTTATTCTGAGCGATAACGTGCCTGATCCAGACTGGACACTCAAGTTAGAGCTAAACATCCTCATCATGCCAGGACTTGCTGACCGTACCGAGGACCTTGAGCCCTTGATGCAGCATTTCCTGACCGGATATTATCACCAATACGGCACAACAGCGGTTCGAATCAAGGAGGATGCGCTTCAGCTGATCCGTGATCAGGCTGCACACATGAACGTCAGCCAGCTGAAACATCTGATCAAACAAGCCGCGCTTAACGAGCCGGAATATGTGATCACAAGCGGAACCTTAACCCGTCTGCTCCACCAACAGTCTGCGGTAAATGCAGGTGCGATGAAGCTGAATGGCACGCTGAAAGAGATTGAGAAAGAAGTGATTCAGCTCGTGCTGCAAGAGGAAAATAACAATCAATCCAAAGCTGCTGAGCGCCTGGGGATTAACCGGGCCACATTATGGCGTAAACTTAAAGATTAACTTTAAGTTTACGTCTTTTTTTATGGACTTTTTTCATGGTATCTCTACGAGCTGTTGTATCAATTTTTCTTTGTCCTTTTATTTGATCGTTTGATTGGATTTAATCTACACGCCAATGTGTTGCATTTTTAAACATTTTTAAATGTATTTTAAATTTATAATAATTTATTGTTGCTAAATTAAACAACATGCGTTAACATAATCCCTGCAAGCGCTTCAAGAAAACGATTACTTCATAAGGAGCTACGACAATGAACATTAAAGCTACTCTTGATCGCATCCCTGGCGGTATGATGGTTGTTCCCCTGTTGCTTGGTGCAACAATCAATACATTTTTTCCGAATGCCCTGCGCATCGGCGGTTTTACAGAAGCACTCTTTGTCAACAGCGCCAGCACACTCATTGCGCTATTCCTGTTGATCGCGGGTACACAAATTACGTTTAAAACAGCCGGCTCCTCTGTCGGCAAAGGCTTGACCCTGCTTACATTCAAATGGGCGATCGGTGCAGGTCTTGGTTTTATCGCGATTTTATTTGCCGACTCGAGCGGCTTGTTCCTGGGACTTGCCCCGCTGGCGATTATCGCGGCTATGACTAATTCCAACGGTGGGTTGTACATCGCACTTGCAGGTCAATACGGCAAAGAAGATGACAAAGCAGCCTATCCGTTCCTTGCACTTAGTGACGGACCGTTTCTCACAATGGTAGCGCTCTCGATCTTCGGCGCAATGGGCTTTGCCAACGGAATGTTCTCTCCGATGTCCTTTGTTGCGGTATTGCTTCCACTGATCGTTGGTGTCATTATTGGTAATCTGGATCGCAATATGGCTGAATGGCTGCACAAAGGCAGTGACAAGCTCGTACCGTTCTTTGCTTTTGCACTAGGTATGGGGATTAACTTCTCTTCCATTATCCAGGGTGGACTTGGCGGAATTCTGCTTGGTGTGCTGACCGTGCTTCTGACGGGTGGTATTGGATACCTGCTCTTCAAAGCGATTGGCTGGAATCCGATTGTCGGCGCATCCGAAGGCTCCACAGCAGGTAATGCGGTAGGGACTCCAGCGGCGATTGTGGCTGCCAACGCTTCCTTTGGTCCCATTGCAGAGATCGCTACGGTGCAAATTGCAGCAAGTGTTGTGACAACGGCGATACTGTTGCCGATCTTTATTGGCTTCCTCTCCAAACGACTGGAGAAATCAGGCGGTGTCGCCAAATATAATGAACGACCGACCACATAAATGCAGACGTGAAACTGAGATATTTCATTTCTAAATTTTTCAACCATAAAAGTTGGACTATTTATTTACACACTAACGGAGAGGACAGAAAAAACCTGGAAAAGCGAAGCGGTCGCCTGAAAGCTTTCTGAAAGAAAGCTGCATCGGAAGCATATGCTGTTCACCGGATTTTCCCCTTTGGACAAGGGAATCGAAGAAATCCGGGGATAACAGCGATTGGAAGGTTATTCTGTCATCGGAGTGATCCGTGTAAACACCTTTGGTTCAATTGATATGGGTAACGTAACAAACGAAATAATAAGGAGGGGATAACTGCATGAAACTGGCCATTATTGCAGATGATTTGACCGGTGCCAATGACAGCGGGGTGCAGCTTGCCCGCCACGGCTTGAAGACAAGTGTTCTATTTAATATGGATGAAGGATCCCTGGCATCGTATGATACCGTTGTTTTTGATACAGATAGCCGTTCCATCTCGGCAGAGGAAGCTTATGATCGTGTATACCGTGCGGCCAAGCTGCTGATGGATAACGGATTTGATACTATTTTCAAAAAAATGGACTCCACCATGCGCGGCAATATCGGCATCGAAATTGATGCAGTATATGACGTTGTACAGCCGGACTTTATGATGATTGCTCCAGGTTATCCGAAAAATAACCGCACCATTCGCGAGGGTATTCATTACCTGAACGGTGTACCGCTCGCGGAGACGGAGATTGCCCTTGATCCCAAGACACCTGTGACGATCTCTTATCTGCCAGACTTGCTCAAACAGCAGACCAAGTACAACGTGGGCGAGATTACCATTGGTGATCTGGAAGCCGGACAACAGCAAGTTCATGCCAAACTGGAGCGGTTGAAACAAAACAACATTCCGTATGTGCTGGTAGATTCCACTGAGGAACGGCATTTGGAGCTGATTTTGCAGATGACGCATGACATGCCCTATACCTTTGCCTGGGCGGGTTCAGCAGGAATTGCCAACTATCTACCCGCTCACTACGAGCTTGAATCCAAACCAGCAGCGCTAACGATAACGCCGAATTCAGGACCGATCCTGACCGTTGTCGGCAGCGTGAACAAAAACTCTCGTGAGCAGTTATATCGCTTGCTTCGCCAGTCCCGGATTGCATCCGTATCCTTCCACTCGTTCAAAGCCGTATCGGCAGAGGAAGACCGTACAGCGGAAATGGAACGGGTCTACGACGAGATCAGAACCAAAGCGCTGGAGGGACAAGATGTGGTGCTCTACTCCACCGCTGAATCGATCGATATCGAGCTGGCACGGGCCACCGGTGAGAATCGGGGGTTGAACCCTACCGAAGTGAGCAACGAAATTGTACGTGCCATCGGTGAAATCTGTGCCAGATTGCTGGAGGAAGGACTGTTCAAAGGGGTATCCATGACAGGTGGCGATACAGCCAAACAGATTTGTATAAAATGGAACATCAGCGGCTTTGAGCTACTAGATGAGCTTGAAATCGGCGTGCCGATCTCCAGATTTATGGGTATTGAAGATTTATATGTGATTACCAAAGCAGGCGGATTCGGCAAACCGGACGTCTTTATCCATGCGATTCAAAAATTAAAAGGGGGCATTCTCGTATGAAACCAACCGTAGGTATTACGATGGGTGATGCCGCAGGCATTGGACCCGAGATTATTATGAAAGCACTGGGCCATCAAGAAGTGTATGATCAGTGCAACCCGCTTGTCATCGGTGACGCCAAAATATTGGAGCGTGTGCTGCCCGTGATCGGTTCCACGTTGAAGGTGAATGCGATTCAGGAGCCAACGGAAGCAAAATACGAATTCGGCACAGTGGATGTCATCGACCTGAATCTCGTGCCTGCTGATCTGGAGTACGGTAAAGTATCTGCTGCTGCGGGCGATGCGGCCTTCCAATTTCTTGCGAAAGCCATTGACTTGGCGAAAAAGAAACAGATTCACTCGATCTGCACCGCACCACTCAACAAGGAAGCCTTGCATATGGGAGGCCATTTGTATCCAGGCCATACGGAGATTCTGGCAGACCTGACGGACACCGCGGACTTCTCCATGATGCTGACTACGCCGAATCTGCGCGTTATTCACTTGACCACACATATGGGCCTGATTGATGCCATTGCGAGCATTAACCCGGAAAGAACCTACACGGTTGTTAAGCTGGCTCATGATACGTTGAAAAAAGCAGGCTTTGAGAATCCGCGCGTCGCAGTATGCGGGATTAATCCTCATGCCGGAGAGAACGGCCTGTTCGGCAATGGGGAAGAAGAAGAGAAGCTGCAGCCCGGCATTGAGCGCGCGCAGCAGGAAGGCATTAACGTCGTTGGTCCACTTCCGGCGGACACACTCTTCTTCCGCGCCGGCCGGGGTGACTTCGATATTGTCGTAGCCTGCTACCATGACCAGGGCCATGCCCCAATCAAGGTGATGGGCATTGAAGAAGGGGTGAACATCACGGTTGGCCTGAAAGGCGGCATTATCCGCACATCGGTTGACCACGGTACTGCCTTTGATATCGCAGGCAAAAACATTGCCGACGATAAAAGCATGCTGGCCGCTATTCGTTCCGCCATTGAGCTTGCGCCGAAGGACTTGGTGTAAGGGGAGCACTTTTTTCACATATACCTATATAGACAATATAATATTAGAGAAAAGAGCAAACCCGTTTGTTTCAGCGGGTTTGCTCTTTTGAATTTAATTTATGTATGACTCAGATGACTACAAAAACGTGCGTACTTTATCCAGACTAAATCTCCCCGATCTGCGTTCATTTAGATTAATTCCGTCTCTTCTCTACCAAAATCAATTTCGTCATGACGGTTTTCTGGCTTGCATTTGTCCAACAATTCCTCCAACGTTGGCTTTTTCTTTTGAGGTACTATGATAAGTTTACGATCGTCACTTACAATCAGCTCAACTTCCGTCCCTTGATGAACCCCAATTTTGCCAGCGATATGACCAGGAATTCGAATACCCAGACTGTTTCCCCATTTCTGTACGGTCGTTGACATACATACCCCTTCTTGATTTAGAGTTCTTTGTTTCATTTTATCACGCCCTCTTTCGTATACACATAGTATATACATTCAAAACATGAATCTACTATATAAGTTGAACTAGAGATTTTGCATCTAAACCTATAATCCATCTCAGCAGAACAATCCCTAGCCAGATCAAGAAGGAGAACGCAAAAAATAATTTCGTAGAAATGAATCTGAAACAGCCTGTAACCGAATAATCCATATGTATGGAGAGCTGCTATGCATATTGCATAAACAGCAAATAATTAGATGCAAGAGCAGCGGTTGCTCACCTCTTTTTCTCTTTTTTCCTCATAGTGATTCTTGTCTTTTTTCTTGGTAGTGCCCGCTGACGCCCCTTCCTCCTTTGCAACGGGTGAAGTTTGAGCTTTCGCTTTCCAAAGCTCTTCCGTTGCGATACGGATCTTTTTGGCCTCAGTGACTGTACGGGTACTACGGGAGACGCGTTGTCTGCATCGGATACAACGATGGAAGATGTAGGAACAGGTTCGTTTACGGCAGATTCAAGCAACCCATAATGGATCATGCGAATACCAAGGGCCTGAATGGTTTTGGTGACTGCAGGATTGCAAAACACAGCCAGCTCGGATTCCCGTTCTTTGGTTAATTTGGACAACGCCTGTAATGTCTCGTCGACATATCCGGGATGACACATGATTTCAGTCGAACCTTGTGGCAGATGTTGAAGATAACCGAGCAGCTTCTGTAACCCATGCTCCGCATCATAAGTGTCCAACAAAACCTGATCAACCTGGATTGGAATCAAAACCGGGTTTCCACTCAAGGTATGTGGCTGCTGGAGTCGCCGCATCGGAATGTTTTCTTTGACAGCTAACTGTGCCATAGCTTCATATACTTCCGGCAAAACCTGGTGCAAATGATGATGTGCGTCCAGATGTGTCGGGTACAAGCCTGAGGCAATAAACCGATCCCACTGGGCTAACAATTCGATCTCGATCTCGCTCCGCTCTCTGCTGCTGATCTCGCTAATTGAATGAAAGCAGCCGTCCTTTTGAACAAGAGACGGAACAAGCCCCACATCAGATACAGGTCGACCATAGGTCAGATTAAAATGCAGACCCACCCCCAGTTCTGGATGCAAGCGTGCCAGCCTTACGGCATCTGTGAAGCCGGGCATGTTCACCATTAGCGTTGTGCTGCTGATCCCTCCAGCCTGATATGCCTCAATAATCCCTCGGTTCACGCCTGGTGACAGACCGAAATCATCGGCATTGATGATCAATTGTTTCATGACGTGATCGCTCCGTTCTCTCACCTGTTTCCCATATTAAATGCAATAGATCAGAGGATAGATTGGGGCACATGCCTTTTATATTTTAGCAACGGCTCTGATCTCTACCCATTGCTCTGGAAACGCCAGATAACTCACCCCGATCATGCTGCCTGCTGGCCGATGCTCACCAACATATTGTTTAAACAGTTCGATGGCAGCCTCCCCATGCTCCTGCGCCCGGGTTAAGTATATTTCAACATATGCAAGATTGGACTTCGTTGCACCAAACTGCGCCAACACGGTATCCAGATTCTCTAATGTCTGTAATACTTGTGTCTGAATATCACCCAATCCAACAAAGCTGCCTTCTGTATTGTGAGAAAATTGTCCAGAGATATATAGGGTGTTGTCGACACAGTAGCCTTGAGAGATGCCATGATCCCAAAGATGGTGATTGTATGTTTGAATTTTGGTCATGTTCCTAGCCCCTTTACTTTGAATTAAGGCTAGTATAGACTGGGCAAAAAGATTAGGATAGTACGCACAATGATGATAGGTACTATCTGAAAGGATAGTGTAAGCATGGGCATATCCGACTTAAACAGCGAGAATATGGCTATTCAAGATACACCTTTTGGCTACACCATGTCAGTGATCGGTGGGAAGTGGAAGATGATTATTTTATATCTGTTAGCCGCCAAACAACCCGTTCGTTTCAATGAAATGCAGCGGCAGATTGGAACGATCACTTACAAGGTTTTAAGTGCACAGCTCAAAGAGCTGGAGACCGATGGATTAGTTAAGCGCAAGGAGTTTCCGCAAATTCCGCCCAAGGTAGAATATTCACTGACACCCAAAGCTCAGACGCTTCTACCTGTACTGGAACAGCTGTGCGAGTGGGGTACACAGAATCGTTAATGCTTGTTTGTGTTACCCCTTCATGCAAAAATTTGGATTCAGCTGAAATCAACAACAAGCTGTCCGGTACGGATACCGTTACTCGGGGCGAGGCAGTACAAGGCATGCCTGGATACAAGGAAGAGAACGGTACGATTCTGATGATGCTTCCCTTCTTGCTTGCCATCTCTGCGTTTGTACTTGGTGTATTCTTTTATGTCATCACGATGCAAAAAACGAATCAGTTCGGCATTATGAAAGCAATCGGTGCCAGCAACCGGTTTCTGAGTAAAGCGATTGTATCGCAAGTATTCATACTGTCGCTGACAAGTATTGTTGTTGGAATCCTGCTAACTTATGCAACTGCCGCAATAAGGCCTAAAGGCATGCCGTTCAAGCTGGAGACAAGCCTAGTAGTGACTTACTCCATCATCCTGCTCGTAATAGCCATGTTAAGCTCGATGGTATCCGTTCGCAAAATCACATTTGATCCACTCAAAGCGCTCGGGAGGGTTGAATGATGACTAAAGGATTACAGATGGATGAAGTCACGATGGTTTACGGTGAAGGGAGTCATCAGGTTAAGGCGCTCGATCATGTATCCTTATCCGTGGAGCCGGGAGAATTTGTCGCTGTCGTTGGACCATCCGGGTCTGGTAAAAGTACCTTCTTGTCTATTGCCGGAGCGATGCTGAAAGCATCCGAAGGAGAAGTCAGACTGAACGGAAATATAATATCGACACTTACAGAGAAAAAATTATCTCACATCCGATTAAGAGAAATCGGCTTTATTATGCAATCGTCGAATCTAGTTCCTTATCTGCATGTTCTGGACCAGCTCCTCGTCGTAAAACGAATGTCTGGAGCCATCACCAAGGAACACCGACAATTTGCCACGAAGCTGCTGGAAGAGCTGGGGCTTGGACAGAAGCTGCAAAAATTCCCGGAGGAATTGTCAGGCGGTGAAAAACAGCGGACAGCCATTGCTCGTGCTCTGATGAATGATCCGAATCTGATCCTGGCGGACGAGCCGACAGCAAGCCTGGATACCAAACGGGCACATGAAGTGGTCAGTCTTATGGCGCAAGAGGTAAAATCACGCCAAAAAGCCGCGATTATGGTTACTCATGATGAACGTATGCTCGCTTATTGCGATAAGGTATACAGGATGAATGACGGAACTTTAACACTCGCCGCATCATCTTAAACCAAGCTTGACCGACTGAATCAAAATGATATCATTCCCCTATATGGTGAAGAGTCAGCTCGCTTCTTGGCAGCTGACTCTTCCTGTTTTGGCGTGAGGCTTCCTCACTCTATTCGTTTATCCCGTTCAGACGCTCTATGCGCTACACCCGCTCGTTCGCTCAGTTCACCTTCTGCCCTGCCGCTGCAAACACCGACTGACGCTCATCCTGCGCGGGTCTGCTGCGGCGATAGGCACTTGGTGACATACCGCTCTGCTTGTTAAAGATACGATTGAACTGGGAGAAACTTGCGAAGCCGCACTTGGCAGCAATATCTGTGATTTTCTCACTGGAATGCAGCAGCAGCTGCTGCGCATTACGAATCCGGGTCATTTGCACATACTCCGTAAACGTAAAACCTGTTACTTTGTTAAACTGGCGAGATAAATGATGAGCACTTACATAAAAACGTCTGGACACCTCATCCAGCGATAGCTCCTGCTGATAATGACTGTGAATATACGATGCAATGGCATACATACGGCGTGACATGGACGAGCCTGTTTCCTCACGTACATAGGCATTCTCTGCCGCATAACGATGAAGACCACATAGAAACTCAACAAATTTATGATGAATAGCCACCGACTGTATAGGTGAAGGATGCTGTGATATCGCAAAAATATCGTTTATAGGCGCGAGGATTTCCCCCCGTCGCTCCTCCGAGAAGCGAAAGATCGGAACCTGCGCATGAAATAGGTTAAACAGCTCCCTGTAATCGCTCTCAAGTCCAGGCAAGCTGCGAGGCATAGCAAAGTTGATCATTAACCTTTTGGGCGGCAGGCCTTTGGGATACTGGGTTTTATGCAGCAAGGAAGGCCGGAGCAGAACGATATCATAGGGCTGCATCTCGTACAAACTGCCTTCAATAATATGCGCCGCACTGCGGTCTAACAGAATGCAGATTTCATAAAAATCATGAAAATGCTGAAACTCCATATTCAGTTCATGCGAGCGCTCGTCATAATCCAGATGATAGAACAGTGGATCACCCGGCTGGTTCACCTGGATCGCATATCCCTTCTCATATGACAGAACCGACGATGTCATGGATATGCCTCCTTTCTTGATCATGCCTGACTTTATTTTAGCATGAAATGCAATAAAAAGACGGTATTTTCAGCATACATTACGTAGTTTGGAGCTTTGCGGGTTTGATATGATGGAGCTGAATGTCAGCGTTTTCAACGTTGTTCTTTTTACACAGCTAACCGTCACAGCTAGGCTTACAGTCTACTTACTAAATCTCAAGGTGGGGAAACCAATATGAAAGCTAACTCCTTGTCCACTCGAATCCATACGATTGTTAAACATTTGGAAAGCGCACGCCTGACTTCCAAAACGTATATACCAGAGCTTTATCATAAAGAGAGTGGTTACCACTCGTGGGACCTCGTACATGAAGATCCTTCTTCGTGGAATGTATTCCGCAAGGGTGACGGGTGGGGCGGTAAGGATGTACACAGCTGCTTCAAAACACGCATCCGTATTCCTGATCATCTGGAAGGAAAAAAAGTCGTATGTGCTATCGTAACCGGTGCGACCGACATCTGGAACTATGATAATCCGCAGTTTTTGGCATTCCTGAATGGTGAGCTGATCTGCGGCCTGGATGTGAACCATACTGAAATTGACCTGACTCCTGCCGCTGTCAAAGGCGAAGAGTTCGAGCTTGCGCTGTATGCCTATTGCAGCACATCCGCTGCCGATGTTTTCCTGAACGTCTATATTGCCGAGCATCATCAGGCCGTCTCCGATCTGTATTATGACATCAAGGCTGCACTGGATGCTGCAGACCTGCTGCGCGAGGATGACCTGGAGCGCCTGAAGCTGATTGAACAACTGAACAAAGCGGTGAATCTGCTCGATTTACGTCAGGAAAACAGCCCAGCGTTCCATGCATCCGTGCTGGAGGCACGGGAGTATTTGCAAAACCATGTCTATGGCGAAACTCGTCCTGCAGCTGATCATATCCCGACCGTTCACTGTATCGGACACACCCATATCGACGTGGCCTGGCTGTGGACGCTCGATCAGACACGGGAGAAGGTCATTCGCAGCTTCGCGAGTGTGCTCTATCTGATGGACAAGTTCCCGGAGTATACGTTCATGTCCTCGCAGCCGCAGCTCTATGCATACCTGAAAGCCGACTTCCCTTCGTTATATGAGAAAATTAAAGAAAAGGTTGCCGAGGGACGCTGGGAAGCGGAAGGTTCGATGTGGCTGGAGGCCGATTGCAATCTGATCTCGGGCGAATCGATGATCCGTCAGATTATCTATGGCAAACGTTTCTTCAAAGAAGAATTCGGCGTAGAGAACCGTGTGCTCTGGCTGCCCGATGTATTCGGATACAGTGCAGCGATGCCGCAGATTATGCGCAAGAGCGGGATCGATTATTTTATGACGACCAAAATTGCCTGGAATGATACCAACCAGATTCCTAACGACACGATGTACTGGAGAGGTATTGACGGCTCCGAGGTGCTGACGCATTTCATTACGGCCAAAGACTATATTCCCCACCCGGAATTCGGCAAGCACCGTTTCGAAACAACATACAACGGACGTTTTAATGCTTCACAAGTGAAGGGCACGTGGCAGCGATATCAGAACAAAAATATCAACACCGATGTGCTGCAGTGCTTCGGCTTTGGAGACGGCGGCGGCGGGCCAACGGATGAAATGCTGGAGCACGGCAGACGGCTTGAAAAAGGACTGCCAGGTTTACCGGCGGTGAAGCGCACCTTTGTACGTGAATTTTTTGAGAAGCTGGAACAGAATCTGGACGGAGTCCGTTCGGTTCCGCGCTGGTCAGGGGAGCTTTATCTGGAGTACCATCGCGGTACGTACACATCCATGGCCCGAAACAAACGCTACAACCGCCACAGTGAATTTGCGCTGGCAGATGCAGAGCTGTTCTCTATGATTCAACGTCAGGCGGATGCACAGGCAGCATATCCAACCGATGCTTTGGAGCATGCATGGAAACTGACGATGCTGAACCAGTTCCATGATATTCTGCCGGGTAGCTCAATTGAGCAGGTTTACGTCGATTCGCAGGAGCAGTATGAAGAGGTGCTGCGTGTCACGGACGAGCTGAAGAACAGCGCCTTGAACGGCATCGTAAGCCGGATTACGTCAGATGGTGAAGCGATTGTTGTATTTAACACAACCGGCTTTGCCCGGACCGATGTGGTGGAGCTGCCTTCACTGGCGAAAAAAGTAACGGTGTACGATGGTGAGCGTCCTGTACCAAGCCAGCTCACGAAAGAAGGCGGCCTTGTGTTCCTCGCTGAGAGCGTGCCGGCTGCAGGATACAAAACGTTCCGCATCATACCGGATAGCGCCGCTGAACTTGGCATCGCAGGGGTATCCGTTGCCCAGTGGCAGTCCGAACAGCGCTCCATCGAAACCCCTTGGTACGATATTCGCCTGAATGACAGTGCCGAATTCATATCGGTATGGGACAAGCTGGAGGGGCGTGAACTGCTGCAAGCCAGCGAGCGTGGCAACGTGCTGCAGGTATTCGAGGATCGTCCTGCCGAGTATGAGGCATGGAATATTGACGATTATTACGAACAGCATATGTGGGAGATCAACGACCTGCAGTCGATGGAATGGCTCGAAAACGGGCCGGTTCGTTCCGTGCTTCAAGTGAAGAGACAGTTCCTGGACTCTGTCGTTGAGCAGACGATCATTTTCTATGCACATACACGGCGAATTGATTTCCGTACCTTTGTAGACTGGAAACAGGAGCACCTGCTGCTCAAAGTTGCGTTCCCACTCGATATCTGGAGTGAGAAAGCCGTCTATGAAATTCAGTATGGTAACGTGGAACGTGCTACACACCGCAACACCAGCTGGGATCAGGCGCGGTTTGAGGTATGTGGTCAGAAGTGGGCGGATCTCGCCGAGAGCGGATACGGTGCTGCCCTGCTTAACGACTGCAAATACGGATATGACATTCACAATTCGGTGATGCGTCTGTCCCTGATCAAAAGCGCGACGTATCCGAACGAAAATGCCGATAAAGAGCAGCATGTATTCACCTACTCGCTCTATCCGCATCAGGGTGATTTCCGTGAGGGACGTGTCATTCAGGCCGCTTATGATCTGAACCGTCCTTTGGTCGGCCTGGAAATAGGTTCACAAAGCGGTACGCTGCCGGGTACGTGGTCCCTTGCTTCCGTAGATCAGGAAAATGTGGTGCTTGAGGTTATTAAAAAAGCCGAGGACAACGATGACATGATCATCCGTGTGTATGAAGCCCATGGCCGCCGCAGCCGTGCCTCCCTGCAATTGCCTGAGCAAGCAGCTTCAACAGCGTATGCATGTGATCTGATGGAGAACATCGAAGCGGAGTTCCACGTAGAGAATGCACGTATTACTTTTGACATCAAGCCATATGAGATTTTAACGTTCCGCATTCCACGGGTAAACAACTGAATCAATGGCCGTACCAACTAACTTCAACCAATAGAAAAGGGCTGCTTCCTGTCATTCCGACACGGAGGCAGCCCTTCTTTATTTTAGCTAAAATCCATCCAGAAAAATTGAGAGATGGCCAGACCTAATCCGATCACATTGGTCACAGCAAAAAACCATTTTCTCGCTCTCGGGCTGATTCGTTTGCCTGTCCATAGACTCCAGGCTGTAATTCCGTTAACCACAACCATAATGATTAGCGCAAGCCACCAATTCGCCGCCAAATGTTCATCGTCCTCTCCTGCAGCAGCTTATTAAAATTCCTCATACTCACTCGGGTCCTGATTCCACAATCGTCCATCCGGGCGGTTAAACGAGGCCAGAATCTTCATCTCTTCTCCACTCAGCTCGAAATCAAAAATATCAATGTTCTCCTGCTGATGCTGCAGCGAGCCTGCTTTGGGAATAGGAATGGAGCCGAGCTGCACATGCCAGCGCAGAATAATCTGAGTTGGCGTTTTGCGATGTGTATCTGCGATCCGAAGAATGTCCTCATGCTTCAAAATATCCTGCACCGCATCATTGCCCCGTCCAATCGGACTCCAAGATTCGTTGACAATGCCATGCTTCGCATCCTGCTGCCGCTGATTCGCCTGATCGAAGAACGGATGCAGCTCGATCTGGTTCAGGCTCGGCGCCACGCTCGTCTCCTGAATCAGCCGTTCATTATGCTCCGGCAGGAAGTTGCTGACACCGATGGAGCGGATATATCCACGTTTTCTCGCTTCGATTAAAGCCTGCCACGCCTCAACATACTTATCCTGCTTGGGATTCGGCCAGTGGATCAGATACAGATCGTAATAGTCCAGATCGGCTCTGTACAACGACTCCTGAATTGCGACCAGCGCTTTGTCATAGGCATGATATCGTCCGGGCAGCTTGGAGGTAATGAGAAGCTTGTCTCTCGTAATGGAGCTGTTCTTGACTGCTCTGCCAACTGTCGCCTCATTTTCGTAGTTATAAGCCGTGTCCAGCAAGCGATACCCTGCTTCCAGTGCAGAAGCAATCGATTGAACGCCAGCCTCCCCTTTCAGACTGTATGTACCAAATCCAATCGCAGGTACTTTCAGGCCATCATTTAATGTGTACTCCGGGATATGATTCATTCGAGAACTCTCCTTTGTATAAGGTAGTATCCTTCTTCCTGAATAAGATGGGAAAAATTGAACCGCTCTCTCGTTATTCTACCCTTGTACACAAGCCTGAATCAATGCAAACTACGCTCCAGCCCGGATAACGTTCCGGGAAAATAGAATTACTGAGCTTTCCCCGTTAATATGTCTGTAATGATGTCCAGCTGTTTTTCTACCGCAATAGTGTCACTTGGCAGGAATTCATCAAAATCAATAAAGTACACATGCCCCGATTTCCCTGCTGGTGAGGCATCGATAAGCTTCTGCACATCCTTGACCTTCTCCTCTGCTCCCTTGTTTACCGCCAGGAACAAACGATCACCGATATATTCGGGAATGACCTCGCTCGAGATTTCCCACGTATCGCCATGGATGACATCCGAATCAACTTTCGCCGCTGGCTTCAGACCAAGGTATTTGTATAAAATATTGCCTCCCATGTTGGTATCCCCGTATACCATCAGTGTGTCTGGACGCACATTCAGGATCGTGAAAGTCTCGTCCTCTTTGACATAAGGTTTGATTTTCTCCTTGTAGGCTGCAATCTTGGCCTCGAATTGCGCAATCCATTCCTTCGCCTCTTCCTGCTTTCCAAGAATATCACCGAACATCTCCACATCTTGGATCGGATCATTTTTTTGCTCGACAACAATTGTCGGGGCAATCCGGTTCAACGCTTCATACCCGCCTTCCACAAGCTCGGCAAAGGTTGGTGTCGTGACAATGAGATCAGGCTCCAGCGCCAAAATCTTCTCTGCATCCGGCGGAACTCCAACATCAGTAATGCCGGTCTTGTCACTGATATGCGGATTATCCATAACGTATGTCGTTGTGCCCACTGGCTTCACGCCAAGTGCTATAGGCTCCCCCAGATGAAAGAGGCTGACAACACGCTGCGGGTGCACAGGAATGTCCGACTGGCCCTTCAGATGTGTATATGTCCGCATTTCTACAGCTGTGCTGTCTGATACAGTCGCTGCAGCCGCAGAGCTGGCGGGCTGCTGAGCAGTAGTTCCCCCCGTAGTTGTGCTTGCCTGACAAGCGCTCAGAATCAATGATGTGCACAGTACCATCATGGCTCCAAAGGCTGGTCTTGAAAATCGAAACATGGATGTATCCCCTTCCCAACTCCACTGATAATAAGATTCATTCTCATTATGAGAAGGTGAGGAGTTGGAGACAATAGACGATTCTAACGCACGCAATGGATTATTCTGAACCCGAGTGTTCAATTTCCCCTGATGCTCTGCGCGATATCGAAGCGGGGAATGACCGGTATATTTTTTAAACAACCGACTGAAATAATAGACATCTGCATAACCCACCTGGCTTGCAATGTCCTGAATTTTGGCACCTGACTTCAGAAGCAGCTGCTTGGCCCGGTGCACACGTACATGGATCAAATACTCGATCGGCCCAAGACCGATCTGACTTCGGAATAAACGTGATAAATAACTGGTGCTGCAATGATACCTGCTCGCCAGCTTCTCCGCAGTAATCGGTTCACTATAGTGTACCTGTATATATTGAATGGCTTGAGAAACCATGTTGGTGCGAGTGTTCCCGGTCTGCGTGAGCAGCTGTTTTCTTTGTCTGAGAATCTCGTGCACGAAGGGCACAAAATAGGACTGGGCCTGCAGCTTGTCCAGCGAATCATTGGCTTGCAGCAAACGCTCCATGGCTTCACATTTCTCCTGAATCGGCAATAGTGTAGCGGGAGCAAAACTATACGATTGTGCCAGGCTCTGTCGATCCTTTGAAGATGCTGGTACCACCTCATATACGACGAGATAACCAGACCATGCATGAGTTTGATCCGGTGCTTCAAAGCTCAGCCCTGTACCCTCACCCCCATGCAAAATATACGGTGAGCGGCAATGATATACCTCATCTGCCATCCTTACCCTGACCTCTCCTCGCGTAAGAACGAAGAAACAGCCGATATGTGCATCCAAAGTGGGCTCCGGCTCCGACCCGTACTCGAATTCAGGCTGCGAATCGAACTGTTCCCCCACAACCTCACCATTACCCTGCCCCTGCTCACGGTAGGCCCGGATACTTTGCAGGCGAACAGCCGCATGGCTCCATTGCTCGATATGGGCGTTCCAATCCACTAACATCTCCATCCAATCTTCCCCCTGCCTATATCCTTCCCTCATGACCCATACTGCTTCTTTTTCTTATCCTGCGTCCCTTAAATACGCCTATTATATCACAGACAAAAAGCCATCAACCGGGGAGGGTCATGGCTTTCTATCAATCTAAAATTTGAAAATATCGCAGGTAAAAGAGTTTGAAGACAAGACGTTAATATTCGCGAACATATTCCTTTTCCTGTGTCTCCTTGAGCTGCGCAATGTCATGACCCGTCGGGTTCTGGAATGCCCGCAGCCCAAACGTTGGTGCCACCGCAAAGATATGGTCAAAAATATCTGCCTGTACATTCTCGTACACACCCCAGTTGGTATCGTTACTGAATGCGTAGATTTCGAGAGGCAGTCCGCGATCTTCAGGGGCCAGCTGTCTCACAATCATGGTCATATCCTTATTGATCTTCGGATGATGTCTCAGATACTGATGAATATATTCACGGAACACACCGATGTTGGTGAGCTGTCTACCGTTGACATTACTTTCCCTGTTCACTTGGTGTTCTGTGTTATAGGCTTCAATTTCCTTCAATTTGGATGTGATGTACTCCGATAAATAGTGAATTTTCTCAAAATCGGCCACCATCTCTTCATTGCAAAAACGGATACTGCTGATATCGATAAAAATGCTTCGCTTGATTCTTCTTCCGCCTGACACCTGCATACCTCGCCAGTTGCGGAACGAGTCCGAAATGAGCGCATAGCTCGGGATCATCGTAATGGTCTTATCAAAATTCATTACCTTCACTGTATTCAGGGTAATGTCGATTACATCGCCATCGGCGTTGTACTTGGGCATCTCAATCCAGTCGCCAACACGCACCATATCATTGGACGACAGCTGCACACCTGCAACGAGACCCAGAATGGAATCCTTGAAGATCAGCATCAGCACCGCTGATAACGCACCAAGTCCACTAAGAATAATTAACGGATTCTGTCCAATCAGGCTGGAGATGACGATGATGCCGCCGATAATAAACAGGACAATTTTAGCTACCTGAATGTAGCTCTTGATTGGGCGAATTTTGGACACTTCGTAGGTACGATAAATATCGTCAAACACATTCAGCAGTGCATTCAGTACCGTTATCATAATCACAATCATGTAGGTCATTGCCGCTTTTTCAATCAAAGCCTGATAGGCCGGGAAAATATACGCAGTGTAATAGATAATAACAGCCGGTACAAGATGGGACAGCCTCTGGAATAGCTGTTTCTGAACAACGATGTGTCCCCATTTAAACCGATTGTGGCTCACGATCCGATGCACGGTCTTCAATACAAGTCTTTTGGCGATATAGTTGGCAATAATCGAGATTAGTGCGATCCATACAACCATAATGACGTTGGAAAGATACCCGATGGAGGGTTCACTCATGCCAAGTTCCTCTAGCTGTTTTCTGATAAAATCCATGATTACCTCCTGACGCAGTCTGGTTTAGCCTACTATTATAAAGTAGATTCCTGCACGAAGTAAAATTTTAATACACTTGCCCGGTCACACGGATGGGCTAATGTGCATAGGCTGGGGTTAACGATTGAACCCGAATCTTGTGCATTGGAGATGTGAACATTGAATCAATCCAAAGGTAAGGCGAAAACCACCAAAACACAGCAGGTTCCGATGAAAAACCATTCACCTGTCAGCTTTGTAACCGAACTGCCGCACGTCCGTGGACAGGTGCGGACATCTGCTCTTGCCTCCACCCCGCGCAGCAAATCGATGTCTGTGGTGAAGGACGCACCTTCCTCGATCCAGACCTGTGTCGATCGTGCTTTTCGTATTCCGATCTTCCTGAGTACAACCAATACGGTCAATGATGTACAGGGGCTGTTTTTGAACCGTCTCGTATTGGAGATTGAAGATGCGTTATTATTTCCGCGCACACTGCCTGTTAGTGAACAATACCCGGAAAATATTCTGACGAATATCCGGCGGCTCGTATTTTCCAGCTATGGTCTGCTGGCTATCAATTTCCGCAGATTTTATGTGGAGATTCTTCGCTCCAATGTAGGTGATCCGCCAACGACAACACCGTTCTGGGAGGGCTCGACCTTTTCGCAGATTGAACCTGCCATGGCATTCCAATTCGGCATCCCGATCCTGCTGGTACGAGAGACAGGAACGGACGTCAGCAACGGTATCTGGGCAGGGGGGATTACCCCGCTTAACATATTCGTCGATTGGGATTCTGACAACCAGTCCGTTGATAAATTTTTTGACAGTGTGCAGTGGAGAGAGGTCTTTGCCAACTGGACGGCTGAAGTTAGAGGCAACTATCTGCTACGGACAGAGCCCATTTTCAATAACCAGTAAGCACGGAGTACTTAGGTGAATCAAACACTGGAGATAAAAGCGGCGAAGCAGCGACGTAACTGGCTTCGTGCTTTTGTCTTGTTTCCTTTGGTTATGCTTAGGTTGATGCATTGCGTCCTTGTCTGCAAGTTTCTATAATGGCTTTAAACGATGGACGAAAGACTATGGAATTGACTCGTCAACGATATGAAAGGAATGGAATCCCATCATGATGAATTCATATACATCGCATGGCCCGTCATCTCTGACCTTTGCGCTTCTACATATAAGACAGCTGTACGGACAGGAGGGAAATACACCTCGCTTCGACGGCCACAGGTTGATCTATATTACTTCAGGACAGGGATGGCTCCAATGGAAGGACAAGCCGCCATGTCCCGTGCGTTCAGGAAGCTGCTTTTTGCTCTCGCCGGAAACGGCATATTATCTCTCTATGGAGGAAGAAGAAGCGCCTCTGCAAGGGTATGAACTCGTCTTTGACGGGATACGCATCATCGAAGCTTACCATGCAAAAGGACAGATCAGGCGTGTACCCGCAAGATTCCCGTATGAAGGAGAAATCTGCTGGTACGAACCGCCACAGATCGGCCAAATGATAGATCAATTATATGCAAGACGTGGACAGTCTGATGAAAGACAGGAGTTTCAGAGGCAACGGCTCTTCATGGAGCTGTTGGATCATGTGTGGGAACAGGCAGACTGGTTGGAGACCACGGCTCCAGACATCAACCCGGCCATCCAGCGGTCCATTCTCTATATGGAGCAGCAGTATGATCAGGAGCTGACCCGCGAGCAGCTTGCACAGATCGCTGATATGAGCCCTGGCTATTATTCATCTTTATTTCGCAAAGAAACGGGTACGAGCCCGATGGACAGGCTTGCCGAGATTCGAATCAAGCATGCAAAACAAATGCTGGTCACCTCCGATAAACCTATACGCGAGATTGCTCAATCTGTCGGCTTCAGTACGCCATATTATTTCAGTTCACGCTTTAAACAGGTGGTGGGCCTGCCACCGACGGCATATGTACAGCGTAATCAAGAACGAAGCATCGCCAGCTCCCTGCTGTATACTACTCATCTGCGTGCTTCCATTTCTCCGGCAGCAGCCGAAAACCGACCGCCTGAGCGAATTGTCGGTCTCTTTCTGGAAGATTACTTAACTGTACTGGGCATCCAGCCTATTGTGCAGTATTCACGCTCCGGTTACTATCAGAGATACTTGTCGAGCGCTCTGGACGGTGTGCAGAAGCTGGATGTAAGCCGCATCGACTTTGGCTTGCTGCGAAGCTTGCGTCCTGATCTGATCCTGCTTGCATTTCCCGACTTTGCAGCAGATGCGCGATACGAGCAGTTCGCAGAGATTGCCCCCACGTATATATTCCAGCAAGCCGGGTTGGACTGGAGATCAACGTTAATGAGCATCGCAGATCTGGTGCACCAGGAGGAACGAGCTCAGCAAGTGGTTCAACGATACGATGAGCAGGCACACAGGGCCAAGCAGGAGTTGGCAGACATGATCGGAGATGAATCCGTGGCTTTG
Source organism: Paenibacillus sp. TC-CSREp1 (assembly GCF_050171015.1). Taxonomy (NCBI): domain Bacteria; kingdom Bacillati; phylum Bacillota; class Bacilli; order Caryophanales; family Paenibacillaceae; genus Paenibacillus; species Paenibacillus sp. TC-CSREp1. The sequence continues at coordinate 119,506 of NZ_JBNOKM010000016.1, forward strand.
CTCCGGTTTCATTTCAGAGAAGGATTATGCTTGTATGGTGGGCCTGAAAGCTACACCGGCTCTGTGTTATACGAGGATTTAGGCCTGAACATGCCTCCGCTGCTTCAGGAATGGTCTCGCCACCCTGCAGGTGTAGTCATTCCGATCAGACCCGAGAGTCTAAGCCAGCTTGAAGCAGATCATCTGCTGGTTATTGTGGACGATGCTCAGACTGAACAGGCACAGCTGCTGTTTCAAAGTCCTTATTGGATTGAACTCGGCGCAGTTCGAAAAAATCAGGTGTACATGGGTACAACCGATATCTGGATGACCTTTGGTGTGCTCGGACATGAACGAAAAATCCAGCAGCTACTGGACTCCATACGGAGCCGCAGAAAATAAACTCTATAAACGCGATTCGGCAACGGTGAAGTAAGGCTGTGCACGGATGAAACGTACAATCTCATAAATGAAATCGAACAATTCTGTATGGTCGATTCGCCAGAGCCCATGTTAGAATCCATATGAGAATGATAATCTTTATCATATAGGAGGATACAACATGAGGAATCTACGTGACCACTTGCTGGTGTGCTTGATCGTTTTAGTATTCGCTGTTCTAACCGCTTGTGGGAGCACGAATCCGGCAAGTTCCACTCAGGATAGCCGTTCAGACCAAACAGCAGAGGCATCCGGCGACAACCAAGCATCAACAACAACCGCACAGCAGGACGGAGCTCAGGTGAACACTTTCAAACATGACTTTGGAAGTATTGAAGTACCTGCCCACCCCCAGCGGATTGCGGGTTTATATCTGGAAGATTACCTTGTAGCTCTGGGAATCAAACCCGTGACGCAGACGGTTATTGGCTCGTTCTCGTTGAAATACTTGCAGTCATCCATCGGGGATTTGCCTAAAGTGGATACCAGCGCTATCGATTACGAGGCGATGCTCGCTGCCAGACCCGATCTGATCCTGCTTGCCTTCCCTAGTTATGCGAATGACGGGAATTACGACAAGTTTTCCAGCATTGCACCTACTTATGTTTTCGGAGCAGATGCTCCAGATCAGTGGCGAGAAGCCTTACGGACCATCGGGGAGCTAACGGGCAAGCAGGCCGAAGCAGAGAAGGTGCTCCAGAGCTATGACAGCAAGGTGAAGGATGCCAAGGCCAAACTTAAAGCCGCCATCGGAGATGAAACGGTCGGTTTTGTCCGTGTTCGCAGCAATAAGGAAATTCGGCTCTATGGCGGACCAGGGGGATATGTCGGTAATGTCCTCTATACCGATCTGGGATTGAACCCACCGCAGATTGCTAAAGATTTGGCTTGGGGTGAAGACACCAGCATGGCTGTCATCTCTCAAGAGGTCATCCCGGAGATTACAGCAGATCATCTGTTCATCACTTACGATGAGGGCGGCAAAGATCTGGCGCAGGAGTTGATCAACAGCAATATCTGGAAATCCCTCCCTGCCGTGAAAAACAATCACACCTACGAGGTAAGCATGGATCATTGGATGACCTTCGGGCCGCTCGCTTACAACAAAAAGGTGGATGATGTGCTGCAGGCACTCGTCAAATGATCGTAATTGTATGTACTGAAGATATGCATAATCAGGAGGGAATTGAGCATGGAGCAGAGGATGGAAGAAACCTACCAGGCTATTGAAAAAACGATCCGCGAACGGCGCACCGTGAATCATTTTACAGGCGAGGACGTGCCTGTACCGCTCATCATGGAGCTGCTGGATGCCGCCGTATGGGCACCCTTTCACTCCCGCAAGGAGCCTTGGCGGTTCCTCATGTTTGTTGGCGAAGGGCGCAAGCGTTTCTCGGATGCAGTGCTTGCTACATATACCGCGGACAAGCGTGAGCAGTACGGCGAACGAGTTGAGCAGGCCTACTGCTCCGAGGTCCCGGTGCACCTGCTGGTGCTGATTGACGAGGAGCCCCGTTGGAAGGAATGGGAAGAAGCTCTGTCAGCGGCAAGTGCTCTCATTCAAAATTTGCAGCTGTTAGCCTGGGAACGAGGCATCGGCGTTGTCTGGAAAACGAATGACTACAACTGGCATCCCTCATTCCGGGAGGCAGCGGGCGTGAAGCCAGGCCAAAAGGTGGTTGGTACCCTGCATATGGGATATTTCGATCCGTCGAAGGTTCGCCGCGCCAGACCACGTACACCTGTATCGGAGTTATTGACGTTGGTGGATTCCGTATAGTCCTGCCAATATCACGGTAAACGTGAATAGAGCCACGAGCAAGTAAGTCCATACAAAATGAAATACTCCCCATGAACGGTACAGTTAGCATGCTTGCAATGATCTGTCCGCTTTTACGGGGAGTATTTTTGTTTTATTTTCATACCTGCATATTCACTTCAAGCATTACATATCTAACAGCTCACTCACTGTAACCAAACGATACCCGTCTGCCGTCAGCTCCTCCACCAGCACACGAACGGCCTCAACAGTCTGAGAGCGATCGCCATATCCGTCATGGAAAATCAGCACACTGCCAGGCTTCACTGCCGAACGGCTATGCTCCACAATATGCTCGGTTCCGGGATTGTCCCAATCCCTGGCGGCGCCGTTCGCTGCACCAATTGTGCGATATCCACGCTCCGCAGCCAGAGCCAGAATATCATCGTTGACGCCAAAATAAGGCGGCCTGAAGCTCCGGGCAGACCCACCCGTGACTTTCTGAACCAGCTGTTCTGCCCGCCGCAGCTCCTCCCCGGCCTCTTCCAGCGTAAGCTCGGTCAGGTTCGGATGAGTATAGGTATGATTGGCAATCTCATGCCCTTCACGGTGTACCTCTGCCGCAATGTCCGGGTGTGCCTCCATCTCCTCGCCAATCATAAAAAATGTCGCATGACCGCCAGCGCGGCGGAAAATGTCCAACACTTGCGGGGTGTATACCGGGTGCGGACCATCATCAAATGTAAAAGCTACAACCTTTTCCTGCACGGTTACTTGCTCGATGATCGACTGTTTTACCATATAACCTCGTTCCCCTCTCTCTGACTGCTCGGATTCACTCTACCTTATTATTCCATGGCCCAAAGCCCGGGTCTAGTCCATAAAAAGTTGAACATGTGTACACGGACACGGTGATGACAGAACATTGAAGGCACCCTTAGAGCTACCCCTTGATTGCACCTGCAATCATGCTCTTCTGCACCTGTTTATTCAGCAGCAGGTAGATTACCACCGTTGGCACCGTTGTAATCATTAGACCCGCTCCGATGATGCCCCACTGCGTAATGTACGTTCCGACCATGGACATCATGCCCACCGTCAGCGTCTGATAAGCTGTATTGTTAATAAACGTTACTGCAAACATCAGCTCATTCCAGCACGACAAAAACGTAAAAATCGCTACCGTGGAGATTGCCGGGGTTACGAGCGGAAGAATAATAGAGAAAAATGTGCGGTATATGCCGCACCCATCCATGACAGCAGACTCTTCCATCTCTCGCGGAATGCCTTTGAAAAAACTGCCCAGAATGAATACCGCCATCGGAATACCGAAGGCCACATAGGGGATAATGAGCGCCCAATAGCTATTGAGCAGACTCAGGTTTTTCAAAATAATAAACAGCGGCAGCAGCGCCGCATGAATCGGCACCATCATACCCAGCAGAATCAGCGTCATCGTCAGCCCGCTCAGCTTCCAGTTCATTCTTGTAATCGCATATCCCGTCATCGAGGACAGAATCAGCACGAGAATAATGGACACCACCGTAACCAGCACACTATTCATAAAATAGTTCAGTACATGCCCGTCAGACAGCGCCCTGCTATAATTACTCCACAGAAAAGCTTTGGGCAGCCCGACCACATCCCCGCTGAAAATTTCACTGTTATCCTTCAAGGAAAACAGCGCCAGCCAGATCAGCGGATAAATCTGAATGAAGGCGATCAGCATCAGACACGCCTGCAGCAGCACTTTGCCGATGGCTCCGGTGATGGAGCGCTGAGGTCGGGGCTTTTTTTGCAGCATCACATTAAGGGTACTCATCTTCTTCCCTCCTCTACTCTGTCTTGAACAATGAATTAATGAGAATGGTGCACACCAGACATTCCACAATGATAAATACTGAAATGGCACTGCCGTATCCGTACCGGAACATGTCAAAAATCGTGCTGTACATCAGCGTGCTTGGCACCTCTGTGCTGTAGAATGGACCGCCGCCTGTCAGGACATAGATCAGGTCAAACACTTTGAATGCACCGATGACCGAAAATACGAGACATACCTTGAGAATCGGCTTCATCAGCGGAATCATAATGGACCAGGCCACACGTATACGGGAAGCACCGTCCATGCGGGCCGCCTCGAGCACATCCTGGGATACAGATTTCGCTCCTGCGTACATAAGCAGCATATGATATCCCATATACTGCCACAGTGTAGGAATGAACGAAGCCGTCAAGGCTGTATGCTTCTGTCCGAGCCAATCCTGCGCCCAGCTGGATAGACCGATGTTCTGCAGCAGGACGTTCAGCAGCCCGTAGTCCGCATTGTAGATTTTGGACCAAAGCTGAGCAATGACCACCGTGGAGATCAATACAGGAATGAAATATACCGTCCGGTAAAAGCCCTCCCCCTTCACGTTGGAGGCCAGAATCAGCGCCAGCACCAGTGATATAGGCAACTGAATGAATACAGAGGCACCTGCAAAGAGCAGGGAATTTTTGATCGAGTTGAGCACCCGGGTATCCTTGAACATCTCTACATAGTTGTCCAGCCCGATAAATGTGCCCTTTCCTACCCCGTTCCAATCGAGCAGACTGTAATAGCTGGAGATGAAAATCGGAATCAGCACAATACCGCAGAACAGAATCAGTGTGGGCAGGACGAAAACAGCAATCGTGCCTTTATTGGAAAATACAGCGTTCATTACTCTTCTCCTCTCAAAGGCGTGACCGGGAACTCCCGGACCACGCCTCGTTTGGGCTTTATTTTGATTACTAGAAGGTGGCAGAGAGAGCCAGTTTACAAGATGTATTTGCATTCGAACTTCGTAGGGAATTCGGAAGGACGCGCACGCAGCATAAGCATATACTTGCTTGCCCGTTTAACCTACAGACTTAGCTCCGTTGGCTTCAGCTGCGCCATTTGCTTGCAGAACTCCTCTGGCGTTACATCACCAGCCAACAGTTGTGCGATCAAGTTTTTATGTGCTTCGGCCGATTCGGCAGGCAGGATGTTATCCCACCAGGCGATGAATGAGGTTGCCGTTTTCATAATGTCGGCAGCAGACAGGTCGAGAGAGGACAGGCTGGACGTATCGAGAGAATCCGTCTTCCAGCTTGGCAGTCCGGCTCCTGCCAGGAAACCTTGCGTACCCAGTTGCTCGCTCAGATACATGAGAAATTCCACGGCTTCCTTCGGATGTTGAGTCGTCTGACTGATGTAGAATCCATCGACCGCTCCGCCGAAGATTTCGGTATTGGTGCCTTTGCCATCCTCAAATACCGGGAACGGGATGACCTTCACCTTGCCTTTTACCGCCGAAGACGAAGGGTCTTCAATGCCTGCATTCACCCAGTTGGCCTGAAACATCATCGCTCCATTGCCAGCGTTAAATGCCCCCAGCATCTCGTCATAGCTCATACTGAACATGCTGCTGTTGAACGCTCCAGCCTTAGCGAGCTGCTGCATTTTGGTGGCGGCTGCCACAAAGTCCGGGGAATCCCACTTGGACGGGTCTTTGAAGGCCTCCATTACCGCGGCATTACCTGCTTGACGCATCGCAATAATGTCATACCAATACATGCCCGGCCAGCGATCCTTCTCACCAATGACAGCCGGCGTAATTCCCGCCGCCTTCAGCTTGCTGACGGCATCCAGCAGCTCGTTATATGTAGTCGGAATTTTGGCCCCCGCCTTGTCAAACAGGTCCGTATTCACGTAAAGATTAGCGATGTGTGTGTACACAGGCAGCGTGTATATTTTGCCATCCATGTTAATCGCCTCTGCCATCCCTGGGCCCATTCGCTCCTTGATATCGTCTGTCAGATATTCCGTAATCTCGAGTATGTTGCCGGATTTGATATAAGGCTGCATAAAGCTGCCCCCACCCATTCCGTAAAACAGGTCTGGCGCCTCACCTGCCGCGATGGAGGTTTTCACCTTGGTTTTATATTGCTCTCCTGTGGTGCCTGTACGTTCAACCTGGATGTCGGGATGCTCGCTGTTCCATTTCTCCACAATCTCGGGCAGCAGCTTGGCTGACGGGTCTGTTGTACCAACGGATTGATCCCACAGTGTCAGCTTGATTTTGCCATTGCTTTCTCCCTGCGACCCGCCGCTTGATCCAGACGAGCATGCCACCAGACTTCCCGCAAGCCCCAGAGCCAGAAACAGATGTAAAGATTTCTTTAATAGCGCTTTCATCATATGACCTCCCTGATCTTTTTGTTGGTTCTAATAGAGTTGAACTCAAATATTTACACGTACACTCCGATGACAGAATAACCTTTCGATCACTGTTATCCCCAGATTTTTTTGACTCCCTTTTAGAAAGGGTAAAATCCGGTGATAAAGGCGAACGCTCCGCTTCTGCAGGTTTTTTCTGTCCTCTCCGTTGATGTGTAAACAAGTAGCTCGACTCTATATATCCACATTTTAGTAAACGTGTGCAGTGTGCTCCATTTAGAAAACAGGCATCACTTTGTAATATTCAAACATGTATGAAAGCGCGACCAAATTGCGGAGTGCGGATAGCACTAACTCTTGACGTTCCGATACTCATTCATGGAGCGGCCGAACTGTTTTTTGAACAACACGCTGAAATAATGCGGGTCCGGGATGCCTACCTGCTCCCCGATCTCATACCCCTTCAGATCGGTCTGCTTCAGCAGCGACTCTGCCTTCTTCATGCGCAGCTGCGTTAAATATTCAACAAACGTCTGCCCGGTTTCTTTTTTCATCAGCCGCCCCAAATGACCCGGACTTACGTAAAAAGCCGCCGCTGTGCTCGACAGCCCCACATCTGCATTGCCCATCTGCTCTTCAAGGTATGCCTTGACCTGATCAATCAGATTGCCTTCCCTCGCTTGACGTTTCGACTGAATCGCATCCGCTATGGTGCGGACATGCTGCTCCAGCAGCATTTTCAGGTCGGGCAGATGCTCTGCCGTCAGCATCATGGCTACAGCTTCCTTGTTAAACACCTGCTCTCCCTCAAGCTGCTGCTCCATCGCGGCGCGCTGGCATTCCGTAATTACATCCATGGCAGCCATGCGAAACTGCGCCACATTGGAGAATGGAGCAGCGAGGATTTTGGCGAGCAGAGACAGTGCCTCTTCCCCCGCACCTACACTGACACAAAATTGCAGCTGCTGAAGCAGGCTGGTGTCGGAGCGATAGGGCTGATTGTGATTGCGTCCGTCCATCACGAGATCCTCGAAGCAAATGACCTGATTTTTCCCCGCAAATGCCTGGTATTCCAGCGCCCGACAAGCCTCCCGATACGCCGTACAGACCCCCTCCCACCCGGCATGCTCCTGTCCGATCCCGACCGTTACTTGTACTGCAATGCCTTCGAGGGCAAGCGAATGCTGCAGTTTCTCCTGGAGAAGCTCCATCTGAGCAACAAGACTGTCTTGAGAGGCGATCGAGAGGGTGACAATGCGGTTATGTGTGTCATTCACGATAATGATGTGCGGATTCTCATGGTAGTAGGCCTGGACGTGCTGTAAACCCTGCAAACGCAGCATGATCGGGATCTCCTCTGTGACATATGGATGGACAGGGGCATCGATCTCGATTACAGCTATTTGAGATTCCGGCATGCCTGACGGGATGGAAATGTCGAAAAAACGCATCTGCTCACGTACCTCTTCTTCATGCAGCGCCCCCTGCAGCCACTGATTCACAAATCGCTCCTTGAGATACGGCAGACTGCGCTCCATCTCCTCCCGCAGCTTCACCAGTTCAATTTCTCGCCCTCTCTCCTGCTTAATGGATGCTCGCAGCTTGGCGGTAACCTGCAATAACTCGGAGGCCCGGATCGGTTTCAAAATAAAATCGGATATGCCCAGCTTCACGCTCTGACGTGCATATTCAAATTCATCATGTCCCGTCACCACTACGATTTTGATGTTCGGATAACACTCCAGAATCCGCTCGCTCAGCTCAATGCCGTCCATCTTGGGCATATAAATATCCGTGAACACGATGTCTGGATGCAGCTGCTCTACCTGCTCCAGAGCCTCCGCAGCATCAGAGGCTTCGCCAATAATCTGCATGCCCTGCTGCTGCCAGTCGATGCGCATCCGTAGCAGATTTCGGATGAGGTACTCGTCATCCACAATCAATACTTTTAATGATTCCATGGTGCACCTTCTCCCTTCGGGATGGTAATGGTTATGGTGGTTCCTTTTCCAGACTCACTCTCAAGCTTCATTACATCTTCACGATCATAATAAATACGCAGCCGCTCCATCGTTCCCCACAGGCCAAAGCTCGCATTCACATTAGCGTCCGATTTGGAGGCAGAAGTCGAGACAGAAGAGTCCTGAATGGAACTGTTGGTGCCAGATTGCGATGGCTTGAGCATTGGCCAAAAGGATCTTTGCTTTTCTGAACGCTGGATCTGCTGCATTTGTTCTTCGGACATACCCACTCCATCGTCAGTAAGTGTTAGTGTGACAGCATCTGCCGATTGCCGAGCCTGAATACGTATCATGCCCGAGCTGCCTTTGGCACGAATGCCGTGATACAGTGAATTTTCCACCAGTGGCTGGAGTACGAGCTTTGGTATCATAACCCGCTCGCAGCCAGGATCAATATCATACTGCACCTCAAACACACCCGGATAACGTACCTGCTGAATGGTCAGATAATGACGAACAATCTCAACCTCTTCATGCAGTGTAATCACCTCATTACCTTTGCTTACACTTAGCCGATAGTAGCTTCCGAGCGCCTCCAGCATCTCGCATACCTTGTCGTTCAAACCCGACATTGCCAGGGATGTGATCGAATCCAGCGTATTGTATAGAAAATGTGGCTTGATCTGCGCTTGAAGCGTGTTCAGCTCGGCTCGGCGGATCGTCTGCTGCTCCTGAATAATACGCTTCAGCATCTGTTCAATCTGCTCGATCATCTGGTTATAACCGCTGTACAGCTGTTCGAATTCGGAACTGTTCAGCTCCACTTTGACTTTGCGAAAATTACCGCTTGGTGCTTTCTGCATGGACCGAAGCAGTTTATGGATGGGCTTGATTACACTTCGAGAGATGATGAAGGAGCTGATGAAAAAGACAGACCCGTTCACCGCAAGCAGCATAAGTGCAAGCAGCACCAATGATTTGTTACGGGTATCTGTGGCACGGTATGGACTCATGCTGATATATTTCCACTGATTTCCACCAGCGGAGAGATAGGTTACTGCGTAATCCTGCCCGCCGGAATGCAGTGTCACAACGCCCGAGGGCTGTTCCTGAAATGCTTGGGATAACCTGGCCTGATTGGCCTGTAAAATCTCCTGCATACCCGCCTGCTTCTGAGCCGCAGCTGTGGAGGCTTGGGAAGCCGTGTTTGTAGCGGTATTTCCAGCGAGGTTTGTGGCCGCATTGGTTGCGATAACTCGCTGATGCTCGTCCAGAATAGCCACCTGAAACGAATCAGATGCAGGCAGATTGGCGTAAGCCTGAGCAATGGATTTCTCTTTAATGTTCATTACCAGAAAGCCAAGCGGGGATGTGTCATCCAGATCACGCATTAAACGTATAAAAGAGACGATTCTCTCTTTATCATCTTCTTGTTCCGCGTTCATTCCAACGGCTGGAGGGCTATTCCCTTTTGGACTGCTGTTTTCACCGATATTCCCGCTATTGTTATCACGATTGCTTCTACCAGGCTGTACAATGCCTCGATCATTGTTTTTCGAGCTCCTGTTTGTTTCCTTGTCAGCCACCGTTACCGATTCAACCTCGTTTTCGCTGCTGTCCCCACCATTAAGTCTAAGCAGATACCGCCCTTTGTACTTCAAAGCCTGCTCATACCATGGCGCATCCTTCACATTCGCCTCGAGAAAAGCAGGCCACTCCTGTGTCCCTACCGAAAATCGATGCCCCGAATTGTCGTATATATAGACGGAATCAATAATTGGAACCGCTTGCATAAGATTAGTCAAATATGCACTGACCTTGGATTGTGTCTGCAAATTGGAATACACATTGCCCTGTCGAAGCAGGTTTTGCAGATTGGGATCGGAGAAAATCATTTTCGAATAATTGTTCACATTCTCCATCATAAGATTCACGTTTGTCTGGATGGAGGTAATCGTCTGCAGAGATGCTTCGTTAATTTTCTGCTGCGCGTCATTTTCCGAAATACGATTCAGCACCAGCGCACTGAACGCCACCGTTAGCAGAATAATGACAAAGTACGCAAAGGGGATTTTAAAAGCAAGTGTTCTGGGCTTACGCTGCATCAACTCTCTCCAATGAAACTTTAGCTGGAGCTTCCTTCTCAACATCAGGCCCTCCCATCGGCTCAATTTTCCCGGGCGTATACACTCCCTCAGATTTTATACAATTGTATATTATATGCCTGGTTTTGGAGGAACCTCAACTATATTTATCGCTTATTGCTAGTTTACGTTAGTGGGCTCAGATTGAATACGTTAGGGATTAGGACAAGTGATTATTAGCGTGGATGTGCCGAAGCGGCGCTTTGGCCGCAGTCTCGCGACTTAAAGCGAAAATTCAGCAACACCCTTTTTGGAAGCATATTTCAGCGTGTAACTTCCCTCTGTGCCATAAGGCATAGTAGCTATTTGAATACGAGTGTAATCCAGCCGACTCTCTCTCAATACTTTTTTGACCAGCGCTATGCCCCTCTCCTCATCCGTCACGATACAAAAGATGTTCATCACATATTTTTGGGGATCAGCCATACTGCTCCCTTGGTCACATCCATCCACTTCTCCCAGCTCATTCCGGGTCAGAGCGGCTTCCAGGTATTCCATCACCGTCTCCTTTAACCACTGATCGCGTTTGCTGCCCTTGGCACTTTTGAGCGGGTATTGCACAACAAGCCAGTGTTTTTCACTCATGAGGTTTCCTACCTTTCCATAGTTTACTCATCTCATGTTTGTCCTGTTTCTTGCTCAATATATTACCTTATCATAACATGCAGTAATATTGCTTCTAATGCAACATGAAAGCACCCTAAAAGCACATTCTTACTGCTCCTCCAAAAAGAGAATCATACATATCTCCAAGCATATGAATTTCATTTTATTTAATATTTATTTTTATTTAATATAAATATTATTAAAATAAAATTTAACTTTATTCAATAATGTGTTATTATAATTCTAAAAGGAGGGAAATTATGGAGAGAAAACATTTACCCAACTGGGTGCTGTCTTTGGAAAATGAGGACCTGGAGTTTATAAAAAAATTTGTCCTCAACTCTGGATCTCTGAAAGAGATCGCGAAGATATATGAAGTTTCATATCCTACAGTTCGGATCAAGCTTGATCGATTAATCGAGAAAATAAAAGTTAATGAAGCCGAAGAGAATGAAGATTTCATCAAATTCATTAAGAATTTATCAATCGATGACCGGATAAGTGTAGACGACGCAAAACTAATCATTGAAAAATATAAATCAGAGAGGAAAGATGAACAATGACTGACCTATACAACCTATTCATCATTGTCGGAGTATTCGCTGTTCAATATGTATTATCAACTCGAGATCATGTTATTTGGGGAGCGGTTATACCCGTGGCTTATATCGCATTCTCAACATGGATGTTGATTACAGATCGCTTTGAAAGTGTCCTGAGCTTTATGCTTTATTCACTGTTGGGGTTACTCTTCCTCATATCAGAATGGACTGTCGGGAGGAAAGCGCTTCAACAGAAGAGACGCAAGGAACTTATGAAGATGAAAACGCAAGATATGAACTAGAAACTAAAACCGTACATCGGTGAAGAAAACTAACAGCGATACGCCCAAACGGGACCAAGCAGCGGTTTACCTGCTGGTCCCGTTTGCGTTTTTCCGCCATTCCCGCTTTTTTGAGCAGATTGTGGGCAAGGCAAAAACACCCGGTCTCGAGGCTTCTTTTTGCAAGCACGAAGTAGGAATCCTCAAAATCCCCGATTTTTTTTTGATCTGCCCAAACACGCTTTCAGGCTCGATCATGCGCCGACAGGAAAGAGTGTATCCTTCCACGCTACGCAGGCGTTCCCGCATCTCATTTTTTGTCGCCTGTAAGTCAGGCTGATCGCAATCTCCCGGTTATCGGGACAGCCCCCTATCCGTGTCTCAAGAAACCCGAAAGTATTCGGATATCGAGTTGACCCAGATCATAAATCATTGGATCGAACTCATTAGTTCGTAGAAATATTTAGGCTCATGCGTTTTATTAAGATGATACCAAGCGTCTAATGTCCTGTCAGAAAATACATCAAGCCTTTTTAAAACACCATTAGTAAATTCTAACGGAGCTACTCCGGATGCAGTGATCAATGTCCCATCGGTAACAGCCAATTCCCTGTTGTAATATTCTTCTCCCGTATAAGAAGGGCACACCATTTTAAGATAATCCAAGTCATTGCTTGTGTGCCAACGTGAATTTAGCAGGCCTGCTTGAGCAAGTCCCAAGGTAGCACCGCAAATTGCGCCAACGACTATTTCTTCCTTTAAACACATCTCGGCCATTTTTAATATGGGCCCGTGAACAGCTTCTGTCCATGTATTTCCACCTGGTAAAATCAGTGCATCGATGCTTGTAATGTTGCATTCATGTACGATAACATCAGGTATAATTTTCAATCCACCCATTGTCGTGACTGGTGTTTTTTCCATTCCAACAGTAATTACTTTTGCTCTTTCCAATCCTTTTCTAAAGTATCTTCCAGAGTTCAGTTCGGCAGTTAAATAACCTACTTCCCAATCGGCCATTGTGTCAAACACATAGAGATATACTGTACTATTGCTATTCATTTTTAACTCTCCTCTTAAAGTTCATTCGGTGACAGCAGTCTTCATCTGTGATGGGTGCCTGCTTGCTCTTATAATAAAACACGTTCACTGACAACTCCTGTCAGTGAACGTGTTATTCTTGGTAATATTCCATTAGCTCTGAAGCAACCTCCACAAGTTTATTCTTCAAACGCTGCGGTTCTATAACTTGAATGGATTTCCCATAGGGAAGAATGATATACGGAATGTGTGTGTACAGTGTTTTTTCCTCCATTAAAAAAATAGCTTGTGTTGAGGTCCGCTCCTGCAGATGATGCTCCAGAAACCAATGAATACATAAATCATCCAGTGACTCTGCCCTGCCCCTAATAATAAAAGAAATGAATTCGGATTGATCCGCTACATCTGGCAACAGATTTTTCATAAAAAAACTACGAGCTGAAAATTCATGGGGACGCTTAAAGGATAATGGTGTGCGTGTGATGTTCATAATTCGATCTACCCGAAAACGGCGGATTTCATTACGCAGATGGCAAAATGCAGTGGTGTACCATTTGTTGTTCCAATTAACCAAGCCATAGGGGTCTATGACCCTATCAGAGGAATGCTCTTCATGACTGTTGCGATAAGAAATTTCGACAGACAATTCTTTAGCCACAGCGTATTCCAATTCCTGCAAAACCGGCTGAAGAGCGGGGTACCCCTTACGGTTTATTACTTCAAATCCGGTTAAATGATCGCTTAGTAACCGCTCCTGCTCCTGATTTGAATACCTTTTCAACTTAGATGTTGCACTGTCTAATGTCTCACTCGAAGGATATCCGGCTTCTTTGGCAAATTGAGCAGCTTGGAGCAATGTCTTTTTTTCATCAATACTAAATAATAGAGGAGATTTAATAAAATTGTGCAGCAAACTATACCCACCATTGTGTCCTGTGTCGGATATAATCGGGACGCCACTGGCACATAGTGCATCGATGTACCGATAAACCGTTCTTATATGTATCTCTAACTTTTCGGATATGTGCTTCGCCGTGCACTTCTCTCCCGAGTTTAACATCCATAGAATGGCAAGCATATTATCATGTTTGGACATAACCTGACCTCACTTTTGATTAACTCATAAGACAAAGAGCGGCTACCCATAAGATAGCTGCTCCTGTCTCATGTTTTAAGACAATGGAACATCTTTTCGATGAACACTCCTCCATACAACGGCTGCAAAGAAGAGTAAATAAATGAACAGGACCGTTAATGAAAACTGCATGCTCATTCCCTCGGCGAATGCCCTGCCTTCAAAGTACACATTCAGATCCGTATGTGCAAATAATAAATATTTAGCCACATCGAATCTGGCAGCCAATAGCCGGGTTGCCAGCTCTCCCGAATAATACAAAAACAGCGAGATGGCCGTGACAACGGCTACACTTCTTATCACACAAGCTAACGTAAATGCAACTGCACACAACACGCCTATTCCTAAGACTGAGAAAAAATAATAGCGGAGAGTAGCCAAGGCTACGTTTTGAACAATCACCTCGTCTCCCACCACCACAAGAGTTTCCGCTGGCCCGGAATTACCGAATAGGACAAGCCCGGTTAGAAACGAAACGATCATAAAAAAGCCCACAGTTATCAAGATCAATAAACAAATCATCAACCATTTTGCTACCATGACGGACACACGAGACACTGGCTTTAAGAAAAGAAACTTGACGGTGCCCTGCTGGTATTCAGACGCTACAATATAAGCAGACATCGTAATGAGATACAATCCAGAAATCGTCAGCAGCATCTTGTTGCTGGAGAGGAATTTCCATGCGCTTTGGCTGTTGTCCGGCGGAATTTGATGCTCAAGCTGATATTGATACAGTAAGATTTTTTCTCGATTGACCTCATACATTAATGTACCCGGATTCAACTCAGGCTGCTTTTCTTGCAATCGGGCCAACTCACTCTGCAAAGCTGGTTGCCACGCCTCCGGTATCGGATCAGCAGGTTGTTGAAACGCTTGAAATATCCCATGCACAAGCGTTAACACGAAAAGTCCTGAAAGCACCAGATATATCACTTTCTGCCGCCGAATCTTCAACCATTCACCCTGTAACAATGCCAACATCAACTTCCACCCCATTCATCCACGCGGGTCAATTCCAGATATGCCTCCTCTAAATCAAACGACTTTTCCTTTATCGACTGCACTTCGACTTGGCTAAGCAGCATAAGCAGTGAAGAATAGTGAGTACGGTCCATCTTAAATGTGATCTTATCGTGATCATAAAGCTTCGGCTCAAAAATGTAGTTCTGTTGTTGGAGCAGGGTGAGAGCCTTATCAAGCTCCTTCGCTTCAATAACAAAGACAACACTATTGGCAGAACTGGATTTGTTACCGCCAAGCAATGTTAACTCACCCTTTTGTAACAAGCCAAACTGGTCACATATCGATTCAATTTCTTTGAGGTGGTGACTGGAAATTAGAACGGAGATTTCAAATTTGCTTGTAATGCTTTGAACAATTTCACGGAATTCAATCATGGCTCCCGGGTCGAGTCCATTAGTTGGTTCGTCCAGGATCAGCAATGAAGGCCGATGCAGTAGACATTGAGCTATCGCAAGTCGTTTTTTCATCCCGAGCGAATAGTGTCCCACTTTTTTGTGGATAAAGTCCTTCATTTTCAACAAAGAAAGAACCTCATCCAGACGCTCGGTTGTGACTTTACCGTACAGACGACTTCCGTAAAGCAGATGCTCCATCCCGGTCAGGTACTTGTAGAACTGAGGTTCTTCAATTAACGCACCAACCTGTCTGAGCACATGTTTTCGCCTTGAAGTCACGGGAATCCCTTCAATATATACGGAGCCGGAGGTTGGTCTAATCAGCCCGCAGATCATCCCGAGGGTTGTTGTTTTGCCTGCACCGTTTTCCCCGATTAGTCCGAATACTGCACCTCGCTCAATGTTAAAGGAAACCGAGCGAATAATCTGCTCGTTGCCCATTTTTTTAGTCACCTGATTAACAGCAAGAACTGGTTGCATGCTCATCCCATCATCACCTACATCCTTTTATTTAAAATGATGGCCGTTAGTGTAAAGGCGAGATGAGATATAAGCAGATCGACCAGAATTGCTTCAGTAAAGTATGCATTGACGACTTCAAAATTCAATAATTCAGAAAAAATAAATGTTGCGAGTAACATCGCCATCAAGGCATAGTAAGCGTACTTGAAAGAATACATCATAATTAAATTGTAGCGTTCATCCTTTTCCCGAGGAAAAACAAGCAAAAAGTACAAGCTGGACAAAAAGAAGATAAACAAAGCGGCTGGCAGCAAATACGTCATAAACAGATCACTCATCCCCTTTCGGCTGTTGAGGTCGGTACTGAAATACGTCTTCAATCCCCACCCCGAAAACCTCTGCAATGCGAAATGCTAAAACTAAGGAAGGATTGTAGCGATTCGCTTCAAGTGAGAGGATGGTCTGTCTACTCACACCGACTAGATCGGCTAGATGCTGCTGTGACCACCTTCTTTCGGCACGCTGCATATAAATGTTGTTCGATAGTAGTTCTGACAAGTCACTCCCTCCTTTACAGCAATTGTAAATTATTCCTTACCTAAAGTCAAGAATATATTACATTAGGTAAGAAATAAATTACTATTTGCTTCGCATTGCATTGGCCAACCGAGAGGAGTCTCCACTGGGGGAAACGGCCCCCTTCGGCCCTTTTAGTTCTAAAGTCAGGAGGGAGGGAACGTGTTGCGGTTCTGCTATTCTTAACAGTCCATATCCAATACTGGCTAAACCATTCATCACGCCTATGGCGTTTATGTCTGCATGAATGACATCAGAACAGTGGAACAAATCATCCAGTATTGAACTTTGTTTTGCTTTAATCAAGGATTGTTGTTGTGCGTTTAAACTTTTTGAAGCCAGCAGCAACACATCGAGATTACCCAGGTTTCCATGACATAATGAAAAATTGCTGCCTAACGATACATCAAGAGTTGTCGCCAAGGCAGCTTGACAGTCACGCTCCAGTAACCCGTGATCAACTTGACGCCGGACGGCTTCTATACGTGAAAGCAAAATACCAGGCGCACCATGACACCACGCAATGGAATGGTGATTCAGATGTTCACTGAACCAATTTTCAACCGTTTCATCATAAAAACGGTTTTCATAATCAATTGCATCCCGCACAATCTTATGGATGGCTGCTTGTTGCCCAGACCAAGGCATAAAACGACATAACGCAAAGATGATGCCCGCGTTTCCATGAGAAAAACCGATATACGGACTCTCGGGAGAGTTCCCCGGCTTCCACGCTACCCCGATCTCCATTGGAGCAGCGGATTGAATCAGATGTTTTACAATCTGTTCCCCAATGTCAATTAACCAGGTATCTTCTTGATTCTGTTCAAGCATACTTGCTATAACAGCCAATGCACCGGCACTACCTCCAATCAAATCATACAGTCGATCTTGCGGGAGCAATCTGGGGATTTCCTTTAATAAACGATCAGCGCTTTGCTTCATAGCTGGATCACCTAACACACTGCTCAGTTGTGCAAAACCGTATGCCATACCGCCTAAACCCAAAAATGCCCCCAAATTGATCTGATCTGGATGGATTAATTCTTCCAAAATCATTTGAATCGGTCGAATGGTAGCCATACACGCATCCCGATATACATCTTCCCTCGTCAAGTTCCAAAGTTGGGCAAAGAACAAGGCAACACCTGGGTTACCATCGTATATACCTGGCCCAGTCACGGAATATTGCCAGAAATATTTCCTTCCTCCCTTGGTCACCATACTGGTCCAGCAAAATTCCAAACCTTGCTCCCCTTCATATTGAATGGCCTCACGGATTAACATATCTCCAATAATCTTTGCCTTATCAAGCAAATTAATCGGTTCGGATTCAGACACTTTCCAGTTTTTCAACTGAACAATCTTAATATCTTCCTTGGCATACACCGCAGACACGGTTGCTTTAATAATCTGTATCTGTTGGTCTAAATCACTTTTGGAAAGCTGGGATAATTTTTGCAAGCTTCTCGTTAGGCCATCCTCAACAAATACACCATTAATCATCTGACTACGTGAATCCCGTATCCATGTGCCGCAAGGCGTTGCAGAAAAGTATGGAATGTCCCCCTCTAACAAGTCGGCGATCTCGGCCCTAATAATTTGTTGATCCAAGTGATCCGCTGAAAGAGCAATTCGATTAAGCAAGAACTCCCGGTCCAACTGATTGCGCAAAAAATCAGGATGATAGCTCAAGTGAAGCAACTTGCCGTAAATCATTGTACTTTTTAATATCTTGCGGATATCGCAATCCTTGAATGCTTCCAGTTGTCTTGCCGTTTCTTCCTTCTGAGAAAGGAATACGTTATATCCTGAGCGGAAACCGTCTGACAAATCGTCCAGATAGTTCATAATCTCATCTTCCCCGTTTCTATCGTTTGTTGATAGAGGGGTATTGTTCCCGGAATTCAGCTTGCCAAATTGCTTAACCAAGCGGATTTCATCTGTATTCTGACCTTCTACTGTTTGAATTTGAAAGGGGCTTTGCTGCTCTCCTATTCCACCGATTCCACTAATGTCAAACGTCTGCTCTCGATTGATGTTAGTGGGTACTACGCCAGTCGATAAAACCGAATCCCGAATCAAGGTAAGCGCCCGATTAATAGCGCCACTTTTTGTATAATCATGATCCTTACTCATCGTATGATGAAACAGCGATTCCAGATCGATTAATACAGGCTGATCCAAATTCGCGATAATATTTTCATAGTGAAAATCTGTAGCATTCATCGTATGTAGCACAGACAGCAGTTTACCTAGACGGTAATAAAACCGCTTGCGCTCTTCATTCGATATACAAGCCTGGTAAGGGATAAACTCCATCCAGCCGTACTGGCGTTTGTTCAACACGCCGACTGTCCGAAGTGGTTTCCCGTCATGCACCTGCTCATTCATCCAATGTAAAAATCGCTGAAATGTTTCATCAATTCCCATAGGACGAGGCTTATAAACTAACTTCGTACCACAACCAAATTCAAGAATAACTACCGTTTTCCCTTGTTTATGGGCATCACCACTGCCCAGCATAAATCGAGTAATTTCGGTTTCCCTCAGACCAAATTGTTGCTGTAATTCAGATCGATCCTGCTCCAGATGAGCGATGATTTCACGAACAAATTGTTTGAGATTTCGAGTTTTTTCTGCGATTAGCCTAAACATGACCGGATACTCTTCCACCAAGCTCTGGAGATAGTTCTTATCTCCAAGGAAATCTTTTACATAGGCTAAATATCTTTGCTCGGGGCTTTCCCCTTCCAGCTTGCCTTCCATCCGCAAGTAATTAATTTCTAACATAAGGGTCTTGTGTGTTACTGCATACAATAGATCGAGGTAATACTGAATAATATTATGCTTCGCCAGCCGGGATATCGTCGTCTTGGCAGTTATACTTTTGTCTCTAAACAAATCAAAATATAACTCTCGAACAAAAATTTCATAAAATCTATGAAACGGAAAAGCTGATAAGTCCGTTCCTTCCATATCCCGCTTATAATCGGTTTCATCCTCTTGTTGTAATAGCGGATTATCAAAAATGTGTGTAATACATTCAAGCCAGCTTGATGCTGCAGAATCGAGGGAAGTCACTTTACTAAAACCAGGTGAACCTGCAGAAAAGTGGCGACGAAGAAAGGAAATATCGATTTGATAGTGGCGCTCAATATGAGATTGGAAAGACTGCTCGTTTCCAAAATCTAAAAGTTGTTGCCAATATGGGATAACCAAAGACAGATCAGCATCAGACTCCATCGGTTCGCACAATTTACGTTCTTGAATATAAAGCGCATTGTATGCGATCGTTGAATTGAAGATGGACATCGAATCACCCCCAAAAATGATAATAGAGAGACGAGGTAAAAACCTTCAGTCTCTCTATTCTTTGCCTAATCAGTTACAAGACTTCTGACATTCAACCGTCAATGTACATACATGCCCTGGATTACCCATGAAATAACTCGCAGCGGCACATCCTAAAGTCGTAATGATGACTTCTACCCATTGCGGCTGTGCTGCACCGCCCGCTTTCAAGAGTTCATCCTCTTTCAATTCAACAAGCGGATTTTCAATGGGAAGTACGTTGTTATGAGTTCTGGAATACGGGTTTTTCAACGCTTGATACGACATGTTTCTCACCTCCTTTCATATCCATAAAGCGATAGGCTTCAACCAGATTTTGATAATAGGTGCTCTTTTGAATTAATTCATCATGCCTTCCTTTCTCTACGATGCTTCCGTCTGACATCACAAAGATTTGATCGGCATCCATAATCGTTGACAGTCGATGAGCAATTACAATTCTTGTACATTGCAATTGTGATAGGAATTCATCAATTTTCTTTTCATTAATGCTGTCTAACGCATTGGTTGCTTCATCGAACACAATAACTTTGGGCAGATGCACGAGGGCTCTGGCAATGGCCAATCGCTGTCTTTGTCCGCCGGACATATTTTGAGCGTTCTCTGATAATAGAGTTTCGTATTTCATCGGCATGTTCATAATTTCCTCATGAATTTGCGCCACTTTGGCGGCCTGAACGATATCACCCATCGTTACTTGCTCGTTATTGCCTTTAATATTGTCAAAAATCGATTGGTTGAACATAAATGGTTGTTGGTTAACGATCCCCATCTGTTGACGAATATACGGTTTATCGAGCTCTTCCAACCGATGCGGACCATAGTAGATTTCGCCTTCACTCGGTCGATACAAACCTACAAGTAAATTTGCCAATGTACTTTTTCCAGATCCAGAAGCCCCGATGATCGCGATTTTCTGACCTGCTTGAATTTGAAAGTTTAAATCCTTTAATACAGGTTCAGAATACGCCGTATAGGCAAAGGATACCCGCTCAAAAACAATTTCACCTGTCAGCTCTACCTGGAGCAACCTCGTTCCATCTGGCACCTCAGCCGGGGTATCTACCACATCCCGAATTCTTCGCAAATACACTTTTAGCTGATAAAATGTTTCCAAGGACAAAATCAGTGAATTCGCAGTGGTTATAAAGTAAACCGCTATGGTTTGAAAAGCGATCAATTCCCCTAAGGACAAGCCTCCTGCTGCTACATGACCCGCACCGATCCAGATGATGAACAGAGGCATATACATGGTCAATCCGCCAGAAAATGCGCTTAAAATACCATACAGCCGTTCGCGAGTGACAAATGCTTTAACAAAATGGTCATAGTATGATTTCCACCGCTGGGATACTGTCTCTTCCGCTCCAGTAATTTTGATGTTTAAAATACCTGATACAGATTCGTTCTGATAGGAAAACAGCTTGGTATCTTTAGACAGTTCATTACGGCTTGCTTCATGTAAATGCGGCCTTAACAGTTGAATCCCGATATAGAGCATTCCTGCAAACAAAAATACATAGATGGATAACAATGGCGATTTCACAAGCATATAACTCACAATGACGATGAACAAAATCGCATCCAAAATACTTTTCATGACTTGGTTGGACAGGATCAGCCGAATAGATCGCAAATTAGAGAAACGATACATCAGATCACCTGTGCTGCGAATCTGAAAAAAGTTGTACGGAATCACAAGCAGGTGACGAAAATACTGCCAGGACATCGAGCGATCTAAATATTTGAACACATGAATGGATACTTCATTTTTAATGAGTGCAAAAACAAAATATAGTGCGAACGAAACAATCATTCCAAGCAAGTAGATATTTATGTACTTGCTATTATCCTGAATTGCGATATTATCAATCATCTGCTGTACAAAGATGGGAGAAATCAGTACAAATAATTGAAGCAACAAGTTGGTGAACAGCATAAATGTGAGCAATTTCGGTTTTTTCCATAACATTTCCAAGTACGGCTTCCATAGACTCTTTGGCTTTTGTTGTTGAAACAAGGTGCCCGGTTTACCATGCAGGACATAATTAGAAAAAGAATGCATGAATTGTTCTTTATTTAATTTCATTCGCCCTTGAGCAGGGTCCAGAATGTAGTAATATTTCGGGCTAATCCTTTCCAATACGACATAATGTTTTTGTTCCCAGAAACAAATTAACGGCTCTTTCATTTGGGATAATAGATTCAAATCTTCAATTTTGTAGCACTTTGCCTCCAAACCTAGATCTTCGCCTAACCGTTTCAGATCATATAATGTATTTCCATCCCTGCCGCTGCCAATGCGATCGCGCAATTCAAATAAGGTTACATGTTTTCCGTAATAGGCACAGAGCATCGCCATACATGCAATTCCGCATTCCGTTTGACTCATCTGTTCAATGAACGGAATGTTCCGTTTTCGAATCAACGCGCCCCCTCCTCAGCAAGTACGGGATTCGCCTGTTCCGTGATCGAGACGGTTCTGGCTGGAAATTGCAGCGTCATCACAGATGGGAGTTCTGTGTTCGCAAGCCGCAGGCAGGTCCAGCCAATTCCAGAAACGCCCAGCATTAACCCTACTAAACCGCGATCTTTCATGCCCTCAATCTGGGAGGAGACACTCGCTCTGTTGACCAGACCCCATATCGCATCATGAATCATTGAGCTCGACGCTTGCCAACCTGGATTGTTAGCCAAGCTCAGAAGAATCTCCATCATTCCGAAAATACCATGGCATAAAGATAATCTGGGATTAGATGCTGCGTGTTCAAGCATAGCGTTCAGCAGCTTCAATCTCTCAGCCTCATCAATTGGTTCATCTAACTCACTGCGGCCTAATAGCACACCCGGAGCTCCATGGCACCAATAATACGAGCCCAACGGGTCCTCTACATGCCCCCTCAGATCCATCCAGTTGGCTCGTGTAGAGTCATAATTGCTTCGCTCAAATTGCAATAAGGTGTTCAGCACGTCTTCATCAGGGGAAAGCAAGTCGTATGCCTCTATCTTTCGAAGAGCATATATCATCCCCGAGGAACCATGGGCGAAGCCGACCAATTTTGCTTGATCCTGTTTCAAGTGCTGACAGAGCCTCTCTGCATATATACGTGCTGTCTCAAGAGCTTCCGGTTCCGCAAACCTTTCCCAAATATGCACACATAACGTGATGATCCCGGCATATCCATCGAGAAAGTCCAGATTTGACTGCAGTTCGTCCACCGATTGAGCAGGCAGTGGTTGCGCATAATATTGTTTTATCTTTGTTAACTGCAATCTGGCTGCTTCACGTGCTTCAGGAAAGTCAAAGAGCGCATCCAGGAAAAACCCGGCATAGACAACGGAGCCTCTACCATTAAACACCGATGGTGGTAATTCATCATCCGCAACCCGTTCAAAAACAGAAATGACGTATCGAAAGTTCTCCATGGCGACATTTTTATATTCAGAATCTCCAGTTTGCACATACATAAGGCCGAGAAACATAGAAATTCCCAACGTTCCACTGTAGAGTGAGAAATCCAACAAGGTCAAGCGGAAGCGATTATCTTGATTTCTGAGACCCAGCCAGGTTGAATGACCTTGCTCTGTTAATCGGTAATCAAGTAGATAATCCGCTATATCTCTTGCCGTAGCTGTCGGATCAAATTTACTCGATGTTAAAGGAAGTGATTCCACATAGTCCAAGGCTTCCATTTCAGGCAATTCCATATGTTCGACCTGAGCGGAATGAATAGCGTATTGCAATAAGTGCAACTGGTTAGCTAAATCTTTTTCACTGTACCGGTCAAGTTTTTCTTCAATCCATGCTAAGCACGTTTTTTGGAATATATTCGGAATCTTCCTTTGATCACTCGTGTATAAACACGTGCCGTCTATCGGAAAGGTATAGTACGGTATATCATTGTTAAGCAAATCATCAATCTCGGTGGGTACAATCTGTTCGAAACGCTTATCAACTTTCACGATATTCCATAACATTTCAAGCAATTTCTCGCGATCTAACCCGTTTCGTAAATACTTCGGATGCTGGGATGCTGCCAAGAAGCGACCGTATAAAAATGTTGGACGCAACAAGGCTCTCCCTGTCAACTTACCAAACCGCTCTCGAATTTCTCTTTTTATGGTTTCCTTTTCATTCGCCATGATCTGATATATTTCCCTAAAACCTTCGCTAATCTCTGCTAAATAGCGAACTGGCTCAATCGTCTGGCCATTCAGTTGTACCAGGTGTTGGAGCTGAGCCGTTTTAAAAGGCACTTCTACAAATTGGACTTCATCCGTATTGTCTTGTTTGAGCACCCAACCTTTCATATTTGTTGAGGTTTGGTCTGGCTTGCCGCCGATCCCGCTTAGATCAAAATCAATCTGGGAACGGAACACTTGTCCAACAGGGATTAAGCCTGAAAGAAATACACTTCGGTAAAGCATGGACATTGGGAAATCCAGCTTCTCTTCATCATATATATTATTCGCCAGAAGCGTCTCATAATCGATAATGTAGGGCATGTCACCGCAAGCCACGATGTTTTCATAATGCATGTCCGTAGATTGAAAACCATACAAAATTCCACAGAGCATACCCATGCGATAATAAAACTTTCTCACTTCAGCTTCATTCTGGCAGGCACGATGCTCCACGAACTCCTGCCAACCGTACTGCTGTTTAGACAAAGTCAGCGGTCCCTTTAACTCATAACGGAGTCCTTTATTCTTTAAATAACGCAGCCAACCGGCAAAAGCAAGATCTGTATCCAGCGAACGCGGTTTGTATATCAACTTGATGTTCAAATCAAATTCCAGAATAGTGACTGTTCTGCCATTTTGATGGCTATCACCTGCACCGGTCTGTACTGATTTCAAGCGACGATGCTTTCCATCAAAATACATTGCAGCAATCTCGTCATAATCATTCTGAAATCGCTCTAACATTTCAATCGTATTATTGGCCGCTCGAAGAGACATCTCTGTCAAAATTCTAGCCAACACAGGGAACTGCTCTAACATTTTTCTGATTTCAGTCATTCCGGAAGCTAACCGTTTCACATACGTTTCGAGCGTCAGTTCAGCCTCCTGCTCCTTTGCCAAGTGATACATATAGACACTCGTCCGATCAGCTACCATTCGCAAGTCACGCAAGAAGCCTGCCTGCAACGAATTCAAGACGGGTTCCTGCAGGATTTTCTCTGTGGTTGAGAGCGAGAACCAACGCCGTACTTGTTCAGAATATTCGTATAAAAAAGGAAGTACTACAACACCGATTCCCATATGTACATATTGAGTCAACCAGGATTCTGGTGTTTGGTCTAAGATTGAATCCAGATCATCCATCCACCCTGTATGTAAGGTGGCGGGGATATCTTTGTTAGCGAGCAAGTGATTGAACTCGTCAAGATTCAAGCCTTTCGATTGTAACCTTGTTGCGAATTCCTGCTCGGTTGCTTTGGATTGTCCCATCCATGATAACAATGTGTCCGAACGATCTTTCAGACGGAGAGGATTAGCTCCAGCCGGAATTCGCTCCGATACATATGAGGCCTTCATATATGGATGATCCGAATGAAAAGTAACCATTTGATATCCCCACCTTCCTTTTTAATTCGAAAAAATTAGCATCTTGAAGAACATGCTGTCGACGGGCAAGAATTAGCCGAATCTGTGATTGTCCAAATGAGTACTGGCGGAACAATGGCACAAGGCCAAGAAGAAGCAGCTTGTACTTCTGTGGCACCCGACAATTCCATCAATTCCTGTTCATTAATTTCGCCTATCATTTCCAACGCCTTCATAGGTTCTCACCTCCTTCCATTAATCTGAACTGTCTCAATCAGCAACATCCTGTTACATTTATATTATTCAAAGATGACATGACCGCCTATCCGTAAAAACCACATTTTTCCATGTGGTTTTCCATATAACTACAAAACTTGATGAAAAAAGCCGAAAACCAAGACTGTTCATGTCTCAGATTTCGGCTCGTATAAGTTGAACTACAGATTTTACACACACCACTCCGATGACAGAATAACCTTCCAATCGCTGTTATCCCCAGATTTTTTCGATTCCCTTTTCCAAAGGGGAAAATCCGGTGATAAGCCTATGCTTCCGATGTAGCTTTCTTGCAGAAAGCTTTCAGGCGACCGCTCCGCTTTTTCAGGTTTTTTCTGTCCCCTCCGTTAACGTGTAAATGAACAGTTCAACTTATATAGTATGATGAATTAATGTGCATTAATTTGATAATATTTGCAAACCGCTTCTGCTCGGTTACGTACGTCAAGCTTTCGGTATATTTTGTTCAGATATGTCTCCACCGTACGGACACTTAGATGCATGGCTTGTGCAATTTCTGTATTGGTCCGCCCCGCTGCCACCAGCTTGAGCACCCGCTGCTCATTTTGAGTCAGTAAACGCATCGATTTCTGCGATTTTTGTCTTAATTCGATATGCTCGGTAATATGGGTAGGTATAATAGAAAAACCTCTCAATTGACCTTCAAGCGCAATCAGCAGTTGTTTGGCATCTGAGTAAGATGGCAAGTAGCTGACGATCTGACATTTCCATAATTGATCTACCCTCAGTTCACTATCTTTATCGTACAAAACGATAATATGATCGACAATTCCATTGCTTTTCCACTTCGCCAGTTGGGAGGCATATCGATAAGCAATCGAATCTTGCAGCATTAAAATATCAGGCTTCATCCGTTCAACGTCACCCGAATCCAGGCCGTGGCTTATAACTACATTCTCGATAAATTCAAATTGCTCAATAATATGCTTGAGACCGAATATAATGGAACCATAGTCCATAATAATTTTGACCACTTTTTTTCTCGTCAGCAACGACATCTGTTGTGTATCTAATGTATCTATCGTCATAGGCTATTATGTGTGGAAGGGCAACAATTTAACAGAATATCTCCAACATATGCCTTATTCCACCCTTTAGAATGATCCATACCGGATACGTAATGAGATTCAGAAGATTCCGCAGTTATTACAAAGATAGGGGCGAGCAGTAGCAACATCTTATCCAAGCTGTTACACCACACTAACGATAACTTTTTCAAGTTCATGCGTCATTCACTCCATTCTAATTATACTTCACTGCATATTAAACGTAATTGACCCCAGAAACATTACCTTCCTACTTCTTATCTCCTACGTCCTCCTCCCGCAGAAATATAGAAATTATTATAAATTTCCTCATATTATACCACGACAAATTGCCATTTGTAACCGCTTTTATAATTGAAAATGAGTTGTTATCTGATTTTTACCCCTTGTTTCGTTAGTGCTCATGCTCACGGGTTATGTTTGAATGTTGAAATTAACTTTTATAAGTAAGCACTCTCCATACGCAAACGTTCTAATTCAACTTGTAGAGCCAATGTTTATACTAAGGGTGACTAAACATACTTATTTCTTGTTTATAAAGTTATAGGAACATCTGTATGCAAAGAGGTGTATTATAAAGTCATATCTATCAGATTGATTCTGAATGAATTCTATAAAATTTTATTTTATTGAAGGGAATGTTAAATGAATGAAAAGAAAAGTTCTAGGCGCCATTTTATTACTTTTATCACTTATTATAATATTTTCTGTTTATTGGAAATATAGTACTTCTTTAAAACTTGAAGAGGAAAATAAAATTATAGAAACCAGTCCTAATACATCTAAGGAAATGCATCTAACTTGGGATTTAGTGGGTGATCAAGTGGACCCTGTAAAAGGTTATTTTGTGGAAATTGGATATCCAAACATTAAACTTAATGTAAAAAATACAGGAGCACAGTCTTTTAGAATAGAAGTAAAGCACAACAGTAAGGGTACAGTTATTTTTGATGAAAACATTGTAGCAGGTGCAACAGTAGAGTTCATAAATAATAATCTTATGCCGCTTGTTCCTTCAGGTGCCTACACAGTAACTATTTATGGTGGATCAGGATTCCCCAGAGGACAAGTTCTTCTTAAACAATCAAAGTTCCCGTATTAAAAAAAGCTTTTATGACCAATAGAAATAGAGGCGATACGTCTTGAAGAAAAATGGACGTATCGCCGTATCACGGAGCACTTGGAGATTAATCCGCTTTTCTTCTGGCTATATTGATGATTTATCCAATTCGGAATAATGAATCCATCTGAAGATGAGAAAATCATACGAAATAATTTTTGTCCATTTTCATTGTAGCATTCGATCTGATATCAATAATTATCATACCATTCTTTTACACTTGTATTGTCCATCTCTGTCGTTCTTACTTTTTTACATAACTTTTTACAAGTATAAAGCTCTAGTTTCCTGTCTTAAACTCAATCATTAATGATCCTACTCCTAATAAAATAATATCAATCCTGAATAGACATTATGTCTACAACATCCTCGATATATACACTTTAGGAATCTAATGTCTATATTTTGTCTATAATCTTCTGCATTACAAGTAAAAAACCCGCTCAGTGAGCGGGTTTTTAGAATGGAGGCGAGGGGAGTCGAACCCCTGTCCGAAGATAACGACACATAAGCTTCTACGGGTGTAGTCACAGTTTTAATGTCACCCGAGTATCGCCCCGTAACCGGCTATACGTTGGGTCAGCCTGATTGTCTTCTTCAGCACACCCCAGGCGGAGATGTGACAGCGTATCCCACTACTTGTTAGCCCCTAGTCCTGTCACATGGGCGATGCAGGGTAGAAGCACGCACACAGTTTCTTAGGCTGCGAAAGCGTAGTTTGTTTGTTGTTTGCCGTTTAATAGGCTTTAGCGTTGATGAAGCGGACGCGTCCCCACTACCCGCTACCCATGCTCGAACTATCCCCGTCGAATCCATAAACGCCCCCTCATATAAGAAGGGCTCCAGGATTAATCCGTGAATACGGAGCAAAGGTGCTGCACATCTAGTCCCTCCAAGGTGAAAAGATGTTTCTTACATACTCGGCATTCCTGTCTGCTACATGAATAATCATAACACAGCCTAAATCACCGATATAGTGCAGATTGCTGGAAGGCAATCCAGTGTACTGAGCGCAGATGTAAGGTTATCCAATATCCGACTTGATTAGATCACTCAACCTGACACATCAAGCTCAATCGTCTACATATTATACCGCGTCAATCATCGGAAGTAAAGTTTGCCCAAGCACACATCATATGCTGTAATATGTGCCGTTACACCCTCATCCTACAGATTAATATCCGGCGAACCGTGCACTACCAGTAACACACATCATGCAGATAATGCTAAGTCGATTTCACCAGAAGTATCAAACAAAAGCATTTTAAATTCATACCTGATCCTATTCTTCTTCATTCCATTCCCAATCCAATCTGACACCCTTGATGACATTAACTTACCCACCATCAGGCCACCTTACGCAATAACCACCATTAAAAAATCCCCACTTGCGCCAAACATGGCAAGCCGTGAGGACTCCTTACATTCATTACCCATCAACAAGTTTGCCGACAGACAAACCGTAACCCAGCTCCAAACACGCGGTGCCCTTCCTCATGAGAAGCTGGTCAGCCACATGATGGGCACACCTTTTCGGTTCGCACGAAATATAATTCTCTCTTAACGCGCAACCTTCTGCTTCTCTCGCAGAGCACGTTGAATATCACGTTGAGCATCCCGCTTCGCAGCAGATTCACGCTTGTCAAATTGCTTCTTACCTTTACCAAGTCCGAGCAACAGCTTTGCATACCCGTTACGCACATAGATTTTCAAAGGCACAATGCTGTATCCATCCTGCTTCGACAATCCCAGCAGCTTGTGAATCTGCGCCTTGTGCAGCAGCAGCTTGCGTGTACGCGTCGGATCGAGCGGATTGTGACGATTCCCTTGTTCAAAAGGGCTAATATGCATGTTGTGAATATGAATCTCTCCGTTGCGAATCGTAGCAAACGCATCCCCGATGTTCGCACGACCGTTGCGAATAGACTTGATCTCCGTGCCGGTCAGTACCATGCCCGCTTCATACGTATCTTCAATGAAGTAGTCATGGGAAGCCTTTTTGTTCTGTGCAAGCACTTTATTTTGCCCGTCATTCTTGCCCATGTCCTCACTCCTTCTTCGTAAAATAAACCCGTACCATGCTGTATTAACATAGCATCCATGATGCACCATTAAACCCTGTGCCAGACCTTAATTGTAGCAAGGACCGCTGTTAAAATCAAGAAAGAGGCGGTCTCTGCCGCCCCTCCTCAATACACGTTATAGGCTTCTCGCTTACTTCTTTTTCTTCCGTACAAAAGCCGCTGTGGCATTCCCGGCTCCGCCTTTGTTTTTCTTGCGCTTGCGGCGTGGCGCTCCTTCTTCCTGTGCTCCGCCTGGTGTGGCATTTTCACCGATAAAAATACCGCTAGGCGATGTATTCTTCCGTTTACCTCCGCCTTTGCCACCTTTACCGCTGCCGCCCTTACCGGATTTGAAGCTGCCTTCGCCACGGCCACTGCCGTTCAGGCCACTTCCTGGTCCGCCTGCAGAAGCACTGTCCTGACCCATCGGTGCAGAGCTGTAGCCACCTTTACCCGAGCCAAACCCAAAGCTTACCGCACCTTGCCCACGGCTGCTCGCACCACCATGTTCGCCTCCACGGCGCTCACCTTTCGGTTTACCACCGCGTTTGCCAGTAAAACCACCTGTCGTGGAGCCCGCGCTTGCACCTGAACCAGCATTCGCTCCTGCAGGAGCAGCGCCGCGGCCCGCACGAGCACCTTTGCCACCCTCACTCGCCGATCGGCCACCGCGCTCGCGCTTGCCACCGCCTGCACCAGCACTGCCTTTACCACCACGGCTTCCACCGAAGCCACCTTTGGCTCCGCCTCGTCCGCCGCCGCTTCCTGGGCGACCGCCTTTACCACCAGGGCGTCCACCCCGTTCGAAGCCGCCCTCACGCTCTCTGCGAGGTTTCATATCGACCATCTCGAAATCAATCGTATACTCTTCCATGCTTACACGAGCCACGCGAATCTTCACTTCGTCACCGATACGGAACACCTTCGAGGTGCGCTCCCCAATAAGTGCCATATGCTGATCATCAAAATGGTAATAGTCGTCGGTCAGTGCGCTGAGACGAATCAGACCTTCTACCGTGTTCTCCAGTTCGATGAACATACCAAAGCTCGTGACGCTGCTGATCATGCCTTCGAATTCTTCGCCGACCTTATCGAGCATATACTCGGCTTTTTTCATTTTCTCCGTATCCCGCTCAGCTTCAACAGCTACACGTTCACGTTCTGACGATTGCTGAGCTATATCCGACATCCGGCTTGCCAGATATTCCTGACGATTCTCCGGCAATGCTCCGTTATTCTCGATGACTTCACGAATGACGCGGTGAATAACGAGATCGGGATAACGACGGATCGGTGATGTAAAGTGACTATAGAACTCTGCCGCCAGACCAAAGTGACCTGACATTTCAGAGTCATACTTCGCCTGCTTCATCGAACGAAGCATCATCGTGCTAATGACCGTCTGCTCCTTCGTGCCGTTAATATCCTCCAAGAGCGATTGAAGCGCGCGTGGATGAACGGAATTGCCACGTCCTTTAACATGATGCCCAAAATTCGCCGCAAAGGCGAGGAAATTTTGCAGCTTTTCCTGATCCGGGTCCTCATGCACACGATAGATGAACGGCACTTTAAGCCAGTGGAAATGCTCGGCAACCGTCTCATTCGCTGCCAGCATGAACTCCTCAATAATTTGCTCCGCAATCGAACGCTCCCGTTTGACAATATCGACCGGTTTGCAGTTCTCATCGACAATGATTTTGGACTCTTCAAAATCAAAGTCAACCGCCCCGCGGCGCATACGCATCGCCCGCAGCTTCAGAGCAATTTCTTTCATCAGGTGGAAGTCATCCACGAGATCTTTATAACGTTCGAGCAGCTCCGGCTCTTCGCCTTCAAGGATTTTACGCACATTAGAATACGTCATGCGTTCCTTTGTCTTAATCACACTCGTGAAAATATCATGTTTTACAACCTTCATCTGGTCATTGAATTCCATCTCACAAGACAACGTCAGACGATCCACCTGCGGATTCAAGCTGCAAATACCGTTGGACAGACGCTGTGGCAGCATCGGAATAACCCTGTCTACGAGATACACACTGCATCCACGGTTATATGCTTCCTGATCCAGCTTGGAGTTTTCTCGCACGTAATAACCCACATCGGCAATATGCACACCCAGACGGTAGTTGCCGTTCGGCAGCTTCTCCACGTTGACCGCATCATCCAAGTCCTTCGCATCCTCGCCATCAATCGTCACGATGTTCAATCCGCGCAGATCGCGGCGTCCCTGCTGAACGATCTCTTCTTCCGTGATGGAATCCGGCGCTTTCTCTGCTTCTTCCATCACTTCATCCGGGAAAGCCTCAGGCAGCTGATGTTTGCGTATGACCGATAAAATATCGATGCCCGGCTCATCCTTGTGACCCAGAATCTCGATAATCTCTCCTTCTGCTGCCGCGCGGCCTTCTGGATAGCTGACAATCTTGGCAACGACCTTCTGTCCATCTACAGCCCCTGCAAAATTCGTACGCGGGATAAAAATATCACGATTAATCCGTTTATCATCCGGAATAACAAATCCATACACTTCGTGGCTCTGAAAAACACCCACAACCTGTGTGATCGCACGATTCACGATGCGTACAATTTCACCCTCCAGCCGTCCGCCAGACGGGCCTTGGGACGTCACTTTTACAAGAACGGTGTCCCCATTCATTGCACTTTTCATATCATTGGCATGGATGTACACATCCGGATGCTCCCGATCCTCAGGAATCAAAAAGGCAAAACCCTTCGCATGCGCTTGCAAGCGCCCACGCACCAGGTTCATACGTTCCGGCATACCATAGCGATTATTGCTCGTCAGCAAAATTTGGCCGGATTCCTCCAGCGTGTTCAGCATAATCAAAAAGGCTCTGAAATCCGCAGCATCTTCAATCTGAAAGTGCTGTTCCAGCTCCTGATAAGTCATCGGTTTATAAGCGGTCTCCCGCATGAAGTCGAGTAATTGTTGTTCGGTTATCATTAGTTTTCACCTCGGGAAACGTAAGAGTGTTAGTCTGATCTCTTCTCTTTATGTATCGGAATTCGCGTCGTAATCATACAGGTGCCATAGGACAAATGTTAAAACCTGCGGCCTCACTATCTCATACCCTAGTATACACGAATTCAATCCAGCCCATCCGTACCACGCCAAAAAACTACAGAGTCCACTGCACCAGCTCGGCAGCAATGAACTTCTTCACACAGTTTATGCAGCCAGCAGACTGCCCGATCTGAACTTCATCAGCATTTTTATAAAAAAACAGCACAACTGAGTATATACATTAGGAATATTCAGCACCGGCAAGAGCATGCCCTGCTATTTTCGGGGATACGTCGCAGCAAAAGGGGAATCGTACAGAAGCAAAAAGTTCAAACTTTCCTTCATTTTTTATTTAACAGTTGGAAAACTTTGGTTCAATAAATTTCTATTAAAAAACCTCCGTTTCAGCACGAAACGAAGGTTTTTTATCCGTTAAGCCATGGGGCTTCAGCTATTTAATTCAATTCGGGAATCCAGATAACTTGAGGTTACTTGGAAACCACCGTAACAATAATAGCCAAGATCATAAATCCTGCACCAAGTACCACTGTTGCACGTTGCAAGAAAAGATCCAGTCCGCGCGCTTTCGTTTTACCGAAAAGATGTTCCGCACCACCGGAGATGGCACCCGCCAAACCAGCGCTTTTTCCGTGCTGCAGCAATACTACAGTGATTAGACCGATCGAGAAAACAACGAGCAGCAATTTCAAAGCAATATCCATTCTTTCCACCTCCTACCCATGTGGGCATAACATCTCACCATAAAAACAGTTACTTTAATTGTAGCATAGCTACGAGTGTGATACAAGTAGTACACAGCAGACGTTTTCCCGGATATTTAACCCTGTCACACCAAAGAAAAAGACAAGCCGGTCACCCGGCTTGCCTGAAAAGCTGTGAATACAGCTTATTTTTTAAGGTTGTAGAAGCCTTTAAGACCGATGTATTGAGCGCGTGTATCCAGTTGATCCTCGATGCGGAGCAATTGGTTGTACTTCGCGATACGGTCTGTACGGGAAGGAGCACCTGTTTTGATCTGTCCAGCGTTTGTTGCAACCGCGATGTCTGCGATTGTGCTATCTTCGGACTCACCGGAACGGTGGGAGATAACAGCTGTGTATCCTGCACGTTTAGCCATTTCGATGGCATCGAAAGTTTCAGTCAGCGTACCGATTTGGTTAACTTTGATCAGGATGGAGTTACCGATACCTTTTTCAATACCTTGGGACAGACGCTCTGTGTTCGTTACGAACAAGTCATCACCAACGAGTTGAACTTTGTCTCCCAATTTCTCAGTGAGCAATTTCCAACCTTCCCAGTCGTCTTCGGACATACCGTCTTCGATTGTGATGATTGGGTACTTCTCAACCCATGAAGCCAACAGGTCAACATACTCAGCGGAAGTGTAAGATTTGCCTTCGCCAGCCAGTGTATATTTACCATCTTTGTAGAACTCAGTAGAAGCAACGTCCATACCCAGGAATACGTCAACGCCTGGTTTGTAACCTGCTTTTTCGATTGCTTCGATGATCGTAGTGATCGCTTCTTCATTGGAACCCAGGTTTGGAGCGAAACCACCTTCGTCACCTACAGCTGTGTTCAAGCCTTTGGAGCTGAGTACGGATTTCAGGTTGTGGAAGATCTCTGCGCCAACGCGAAGAGCTTCTTTGAATGTTGGTGCGCCAACTGGCAATACCATGAACTCTTGTACGTCGATGTTGTTGTCCGCGTGCTCACCACCGTTGATGATGTTCATCATTGGAACTGGCAGAGTTTTCGCGTTGAATCCGCCCAGGTAAACATAAAGTGGAACTTCCAAAGCGTCAGCAGCTGCGCGAGCTACTGCCATGGATACAGCCAGAATTGCGTTTGCACCCAATTTACCTTTGTTTGGTGTACCGTCCAGAGCGATCATCATTTTGTCGATGCCCAGTTGATCCAAAGCGTCCATACCGATAACTTCTGGAGCGATAACTTCATTTACGTTTTTAACAGCTTGCAGTACGCCTTTACCAAGGTAACGGGATTTGTCACCATCGCGAAGCTCAACCGCTTCGTGGGCACCAGTGGATGCACCAGATGGAACGATTGCGCGTCCGAGTGCGCCGGACTCCAGATATACTTCAACTTCAACTGTAGGGTTACCGCGGGAGTCAAGGACTTCGCGTGCGTACACGTCAGTAATAATAGTCATGAGTGATAGTCTCCTTTAATTTTGAATTTATTTAAAATCAGGACCACTTGTGTTTCCCCTTATCCACTACGTCAGCAGAATCGTCTTCCGATCGCTGTTATCCCCGGATTCCTTTGAACTTATTTTCATAAGTTGGAATCCTGTGATAAAGGCGAACGCTTCGCTTCTTCAGACCATTTCTGCTGCCTTCGTTCCGAGGTAAACGCCAAACTTCCCAATTTCATATATAGTGGCTGTGCAACTTATTTACGGGTAGCAATAACGGATGTACCTGTCATTTCTTCCGGTTTAGGCAATTGCATCAGGTCAAGAATGGTTGGCGCGATGTCGGCCAAAATTCCGCCTTCACGCAGCGTTACATTCGGATCTGTAACGATCAATGGAACCGGGTTTGTTGTATGAGCTGTGAACGGACGTCCTTGCTCATCAAACACCATATCCGCGTTACCGTGATCCGCAGTAATCAGCACCACGCCGCCTTTGGCAAGAACTGCGTCTACGACACGGCCCATGCACTCATCTGTAACTTCAACCGCTTTGATCGTTGGCTCCAGCATTCCGGAGTGTCCAACCATGTCAGGGTTAGCAAAGTTCAGGATGATTGCGTCGTGTTTATCTGCTTCGATCTCACGAACCGCTGCATCCGCAACTTCATAAGCACTCATCTCCGGCTGCAGGTCATACGTTGCAACCTTAGGCGAGTTGATCAGCACGCGAGTTTCGCCTGGAAGCTCTACGTCACGGCCGCCGCTGAAGAAGAAGGTTACGTGCGGGTATTTCTCGGTTTCTGCAATGCGCAGTTGTTTTTTGTTGTTCTGTACCAGCACTTCGCCCAGGGTATTGTCGAGGTTCTTCGGCTCATAAGCCACATAACCCTCAACCGTCTCACTGAACAGCGTCAAGCACACAAAGTGCAGGCCCACAGGGAACTTCGGTCCACGGTCAAAACCGCGGAAATCGGAGTTGGTGAACACTTGTGACAACTGGATTGCACGGTCAGGACGGAAGTTAAGGAATACAACGGAATCGCCGCTTTCCACCAAACCTACCGGCTCACCATCCGCTTTAACGATAACCGTTGGTTCAACGAACTCGTCAAATACGGATTTCTCATATGACTCTTCAACCGCTTTGAGCGGATCAGTGTATTTCGGTCCATCGCCATAAACGATAGCACGGTAAGATTTCTCTACACGCTCCCAGCGTTTGTCACGGTCCATTGCATAATAGCGACCTTGGACTGTTGCGATTTTCCCTACACCAACCTCATCAATTTTAGCGATCAGCTTCTGCATGAAGTCTTTACCGCTGTCCGGCATAACATCCCGGCCATCCAGGAAGGCATGAATATATACTTCGTTCATTTCTTCTTTTTTAGCCAGATCCAGCATAGCGAACAGGTGGTCGATGTGGCTATGTACACCACCATCGGACAACAAGCCGTAGAGATGAAGCTTTTTACCGTTCTGCTTCGCTTCGCGCACTGCTTTGACAAGTGTTTCATTGTCATAGAACTCGCCGTCACGAATCGACTTGGAGATACGGGTCAAATCCTGATATACGATCCGGCCGGCACCAATGTTCAGGTGACCTACCTCGGAATTCCCCATCTGGCCTTCTGGCAAACCTACAGCTTCACCGCAAGCAGTCAGTGTGGTATGTGGGAACTGGCTCATGAAACGGTCATAGTTCGGTTTTTTGGCTTGCGCTACCGCATTGCCTTCCACCGTGTTACGCAGACCGAAGCCGTCCATAATGATCAGTGCTACAGGTTTTGGAGCTGTCATCTTACTTCGCCCCCTCAACAAGTGCGATGAACGAAGCCGGTTGCAAGCTGGCACCGCCAACAAGTGCGCCGTCGATGTCGCTTTGTCCGAGGTATTCTGTTACGTTTTCCGGTTTCACGCTGCCGCCGTATTGAATACGAACTGCATTTGCAACCTGCTCGTTGTACAGATCCTTCACCAGCGTGCGGATGTAAGCAATAACTTCATTCGCATCCTGGGATGTGGAGGATTTTCCTGTACCAATCGCCCAGATTGGCTCATAAGCGATAACCACTTGTGCTGCTTGCTCAGCAGTCAAGCCTGCCAGAGCTGCTTCAGTTTGTACTTTGCATACGTCTTTTGTTTGGTTCGCTTCACGCTCTTCAAGCGTTTCACCAAGACAGAAGATTGGAGTCAATCCATGACGGAATGCTGCATGCAGCTTTTTATTGACAGTCTCATCGGTTTCCGCAAAATATTGACGGCGCTCCGAGTGACCGATAATCACGTAATCTACACCCAGTTCTTTCAGCATAACACCGCTGATTTCACCAGTGAATGCACCGTTGTCTTCGAAGTGAAGATTTTGTGCTCCGATTTTGATGCTAGTGCCTTTCACAGCCTCTACCAGGGATGGCAGATTAGTAAAAGGTGCGCAGATTACCGTTTCTACGCCTTCGACTTCCGCTTTTCCTTTAACTTCCTGAATGAAGTCATTGGATTCGGAAACCGTTTTGAACATTTTCCAGTTACCCGCGATAATTGGTGTTCTCATTGGTTTCAACTCCTTCATGCTATAGCTTAAAGCTTACTTGTCGTTCAATGCAACTACGCCTGGAAGCTGTTTGCCTTCCATGAACTCGAGCGATGCACCGCCACCTGTGGAGATGTGGTCCATTTTGTCAGCCAGTTTGAACTTCTCAGCTGCTGCTGCAGAGTCGCCACCGCCGATGACTGTGTAAGCAGATGTTGTAGCACAAGCTTCTGCTACTGCACGAGTACCGTGGGAGAAAGGTTCGATTTCGAATACGCCCATTGGTCCGTTCCATACAACGAGTTTGGAGTTTTTAACAACGTCAGCATAGATCTCACGTGTTTTTGGACCGATGTCGATGCCTTCCCAATCTGCAGGAATGTCGCCAACTTCAACAATTTTAGTGTTTGCATCCGCACTGAAATCGTCGGAAATTACGATATCCACTGGCAGGTAGAAGTTTTTGCCCAGTTTTTTGGCTTTTTCGATGAAGCCCAGAGCAACATCCAGTTTGGACTCATCCAGCAGGGATTGACCTACTTCATAACCTTGAGCCTTCATGAATGTATAGGACAGACCGCCACCGATGATTACGTTGTCTGCAATGTTCAGCAGGTTGTCGATCACATCGATTTTGTCTTTAACTTTGGAACCACCGATGATTGCTGTGAAAGGACGCTCAGGGTTGGACAATGCTTTACCCAACACGTCAAGCTCTTTCTCCATCAACAAACCGGATACTGCCGGCAGCAAGTGAGCGATTCCTTCTGTTGAAGCATGTGCTCTGTGAGCCGCACCAAATGCATCGTTAACGAATACGTCAGCCAGCTCAGCAAATTGTTTAGCCAGTTCCGGATCGTTTTTCTCTTCACCCGCGTGGAAACGAACGTTCTCAAGCAACAATACGTCGCCATCGTTCATTGCCGCGATTTGAGCTTTTACCGCC
Source organism: Paenibacillus sp. TC-CSREp1 (assembly GCF_050171015.1). NCBI lineage: Bacteria > Bacillati > Bacillota > Bacilli > Caryophanales > Paenibacillaceae > Paenibacillus > Paenibacillus sp. TC-CSREp1. Next base: position 158,158 of record NZ_JBNOKM010000016.1, read on the forward strand.
TCGCCAACGGAATCATCCGCTTTAACAACCGGTTTGCCGAGCAATTCGGACAAGCGCTCTGCAGCTGGAGTCAAACGCATAGATTCAACAACTTCACCTTTTGGACGACCCATGTGGCTTGCCAGGATGACTTTAGCACCTTTTTCGATCAGGTAGTTAATCGTTGGCAATGTTGCACGAATACGTTTGTCATCTGTAATTTTACCATCTTCAAGCGGCACATTGAAATCTACGCGCACGAATGCCCGTTTTCCATTCAATTCGATATCACGTACACTTTTTTTGTTCATCTCTATTTCCTCCGCACCCATGTATTTGGTGGACCTTTCAAGGCTCTCATCCCTTGTCAGCCCTGGTGTTCATGAGAAATTTGCAAAAGTTTCATATATAAAGAGCGGAAACAATGGCAATCTGTTTCCGCTCTATGTTATTTCAAGTTATTACTTGATCATTTTTGCAAAGTGCTCCAATGTGCGAACCAGTTGAGCTGTGTAGGACATTTCGTTGTCATACCAAGCTACAGTTTTAACCAATTGTTGGTCGCCCACTGTCAGAACTTTAGTTTGAGTCGCATCGAACAGGGAACCGTAAGTGATACCTACGATGTCGGAAGATACGATTTCGTCTTCAGTGTATCCGAAAGTTTGTGGATCGGAAGCTTCTTTCATAGCTGCGTTAACTTCGTCAGCTGTTACTTTTTTACCAAGAACAGTTACCAGCTCAGTCAGGGAACCTGTTGGTGTTGGTACGCGTTGAGCTGCACCATCCAATTTGCCTTGCAGTTCAGGGATAACCAGACCGATTGCTTTAGCAGCACCAGTTGTGTTAGGGATGATGTTTTCAGCTGCTGCGCGAGCACGACGGAAGTCACCTTTAGGGTGTGGAGCATCCAAAGTGTTTTGGTCGCCAGTGTAAGCGTGAATTGTAGTCATCAAACCTTGAACGATTCCGAATTTGTCTTGCAGTGTTTTTGCCATAGGAGCCAGGCAGTTTGTTGTGCAAGATGCGCCAGAGATTACAGTTTCAGTTCCATCAAGGATGTCATGGTTTACGTTGTAAACGATGGTTTTCATGTCGCCAGTAGCTGGTGCGGAGATAACAACTTTCTTAGCTCCACCTTTCAAGTGTTTCTCAGCAGCTTCTTTTGTTGTGAAGAAACCAGTACATTCCAGAACGATATCTACACCCAGGTCTCCCCAAGGCAGTTCTTCAGGGTTGCGGTTAGCGAGTACTTTAACTTCTTTGCCGTTCACTTTGAAGAAGCCGTCGTGTACTTCAACATCGCCGTCAAAGCGACCTTGAGTTGTATCATATTTGAGCAAATGAGCCAGCATTTTAGCGTCAGTCAAGTCGTTGATTGCTACTACTTCAATGCCCTCTACATTTTGAATACGGCGGAATGCCAAGCGACCGATACGTCCAAAACCGTTAATACCTACTTTAATCATGAGTAAGTTCCTCCCAAGTTTTGATTGATTTTTATGAAACTTATATATTCAAGACAGACGGTGAAGTCCGTCAAGACAACAAGAGTTGTGTTGAAAATAAAACCATTTCAGCTCTGGAAAATGGGTTCATTCCATTTCCGCGACAATGATTTTGGCCGCAGCCTCATCAATAATCAGAATATCCTCCTGCCCGAACCGCAGTACGGAATGAATGGCAGCTGCCTTGCTTGTGCCGCCCGCAATGCCGATCACCACATCGGTGCGTTCGATATCCTGAAGCCGCATCCCCAGTGTAAGCATGGTATGTACCACCTCACCCTGATCGTTGAAATAATACCCGAAAGACTCCGATACAGCGCCCTGCTCCTGAAGTTCGTCAATAATCTCCGGGGCAAGCTTGCGTCTCTTCGCCATTTCTACCGCATCACCGATGCCGTGAATAACGATGCGTGACTGCCTGATCAGCTGCAAAATCTCCTGAACACTCGGGTCCTGAAGCAGTGATTCATAGGCATGATCACTAAGCAAATCCGGTACATGCAGAAGTTTGTACTGAGCCCCTGCCCGCTTTGCCATCGTGGATGCAATCGTATTTGCTTGAATTTCAAGACTTTCTCCCAGTCCGCCACGGGCTGGCACAAACCAGACCCCCTTGAGCGAAGTTGGTGGTGTGAGCTGTTCTGCAACTTCGGCCGTTGTTGATCCGCCTGTGACGGCTACAACGTCGTTGTCATTCATAACGCTGCCGAGAGCCTTCGCTCCGGCCCTTCCCAGTTCTCTCTTGGCAAAAGGAGATACGTCCGAATCGCCAGGAACTACGACTACCTTTTGCAGGCCGTAGGCTTGCTTGATTCGCTCTTCCAGCTCGGATAATCCGAACAGCTCTTTCGCGACAGGCTCCAACTGCTGCAGCAACTCGTAACCCGCCTCACTGATCTTCATGCCGGCACTGTCAATTTCGATAAGTCCCTGAGCCTTTAACAGATCGGTCTCAGCTCTCAGAACCCGCTCGGTCATCTGCATGGAATTGGCCAACGTTCTCCGTCCGATCACATCCGATAACATGATCTGCTGCAGAATCGTATAGCGCTTCTTCAAGACATCCATGAGATCGGGCAGAAGCTGCTTTTGCACTTCTAAAATCGTTCGCATGCTTTCCACTCCCGCAAGCTTCTCGCTCCAAGCTTCTTTCATGGCCCTAAAATGTCCCGGGTTAACTTTTTAAGTCCCACGTTTATTCTACCTAAAACTGACGCGATATGCAAGTGTTTCGATGGCTTATTTCGATACATTTGCGGGCGCCTGTACGCGCCTATTTTCACAATCTCCGCGCTTTCGTCATGGACACGATGAGCGACCTCGAAGCTTCAAATTCATTAGGAGATGGTTGCACACCATACTATGAGATATTTCACACTACATATAGAAGAAAGGCGTCATTAGCGTCTATATGTGGCACACTTTACTTTTTGGCAGGCATGTCCAAAACCTCTTATAGCATGTACTCAAAACCAGACTTTATCCATTCTTCTTTATCATGATCATTTCGCAATCAATTCAAACCATCCTGTCCAATAAGCGAAACCATTGCCCTGCAAAGCAATGGCTTGCATTTCCCTACTCCATAGGATATAATCATTATTGCTGTCACATAATTTGCGCCCGTGGTCCAATGGATATGACGTAGGCCTCCGAAGCCTGAGATCCAAGTTCGATTCTTGGCGGGCGCGCCACTTATTTTACAACAGCTCATAATGCATTTAACCAACGAAACCGGAAAGGTTTCTTTTTTTTCAAAGTTAGTTTGACTTTCTTTGACTTTTTGTTTGAGATTGTTTATGATGTGGTTAATACGGTAACAGTTTAAATATAAACACCAATTAAACATTTACATTTCCGAGGAGGTTTTTCACGTGAGTTATATTCCAATGGTCGTTGAGCAGAGCAACCGGGGTGAGCGCGCCTATGATATCTATTCCAGATTGCTGAAGGATCGTATTATTTTCCTTGGCAGCGACGTGAATGACGTTGTGGCTAATGCCATCATGGCACAGATGTTGTTCCTGGCAGCGGAAGATCCGGAGAAAGACATTCACTTATACATCAATAGCCCGGGCGGATCGATCACCGCGGGTATGGCCATCTACGATACAATGCAATTCATCAAACCGGATGTATCTACCATCTGTGTAGGTATGGCGGCTTCTATGGGTGCATTCCTGCTGAACGCAGGGGCTAAAGGCAAACGCTTTGCTCTGCCGAACAGCGAAATCATGATTCACCAGCCACTGGGTGGTGCGCAAGGTCAAGCATCAGACATCGAGATTCGCGCACGCCGCATCCTGAAAATGCGTGATACGTTGAACCGCATCATCTCCGAGCGCACAGGCCAACCACTGGAACGCATCGAAAAAGATACAGATCGTGACTACTTCATGAGTGCTGCTGAAGCAGCCGATTACGGTATCATCGATAAAGTAATTCAAAACGTAGGCTCCCAAGGCATCTAAGCTGCAGCCTGGAGGCTTGCCGTTCCATACACAGGGCGGATTCACCGATATATAGGTGAATCCGCCCTGTGCCATTTATATGAACAGGCAATAACACCACCCGTTAAACAGGGTGCATTGCCTGAACAAAGAGAAAGCCCTCGTCACTTGAAACATGACGAGGGCTTTCTCTTTACCTTTTTCACATGTATAAATGAATAAGTACTTTTGATGTGAAGATGCAAGTATACGTTTGTTCGGAATGCCAGCTTATTTTTCGGATGTTACGTTACTGAACGGTGCAGTGCCTTTAGGCAGAATTTCTTTATAAGAGAATGTTATTTCCGGGAAGCCTTCCGCGTAAGCTGTGTACTCATACAGTTGGAAAAATACAACTACACCCGTTGGAGTTACATAGAAGTCCTGGTCTTTATTCAAGCCTTTGTATCCGTCTAAATATCCACCACTTGCTTTTAATTGCTCGCCAACCTTTTTGCTGATCGTTTCACGCATAGATTTGCTGTTTTGCAGTACATCATCCAGTGTCAGCTCTTTACCTGTATCCAGGGCAAACGTGTGTCCTGCACGATACGTCATGCCGTGTGCTCCTGCGTAGTCTTCATAATGTTGCGTAATCAGGCCCAGTACGCCATTTTCGTTGTATGTCACCACATACGATGTTTCAAAGGCATATGGACGTTGGGCGGTTGCACCACCAAATTCAGCAGTTTGTTTCTTGAAGGCTGCAAAGGACGTATCCACCTCATCCTTGAGCACTTTATTGATCGTTGCTTCCACTTCTTTGCTCGCAAGCCCGCTCACCTGCGGATAACGGATATCTACTTCGGCATTTTTCACAGTTGCTTTCTCCGTCACGGAAGTTACCTTCACGTCGTTTTGCTTCACTTTGCTGAGCGTCAGTGTTTTCGTTTTGGCATCCCAACTGCCCTGCACACCCAAATAATCTCTCATGGCAGAGAACGGAATGTACAATCGGCCCTGAATTAATTTTGCTTCCACCTGAGGGTAATAACCGTTAATGTACACGTTTGGCTGTCCATCCATCAGACTAACGGTCATCGCGTTATTAGCTGCGGTTACCGTGTATGACTTCGTTTTGGCATCATATTTGAGTGTACCACCTGCTACATCTTTGACAGCTGTCAGTGACACCCAGGTCGAACCACCTTGAAGCAATCCTTTTTGCGCGAGCGTTTTGCCACCTGATTTTAAGGTCACCTCAGCTGGTGCAGTTACTTTGGAAGTTACCGAAGCAGCTTGAACAGATTGATCCACCCACGCTGTGCTGCCTCCCATAATTACCCCTGCTGCCAATAATGCACTCGTCCACTTTTTCCATGTATTCATCTATAAAACTCCTCTCTTTTATTCACCATCAGTTTTATTGCGTATACAGCCACAATTGTAATTGCATATGTCATACGCTCAACTCTTACTAACCATTAACCCATTTCGAGATGAATTTGCAGCTGATGCTGAAGTTTGTGAAAACATACTCCTATCTCCTGCTGCTCGTCGTTACGTTGTTTATTATAACTAGTCACGTCATTGAAAGATTTACAGCTCCAGTTACAATGTTGATGAAAGTCGTGCTGAAAAAAAAGCAGAAAATGAACATTTTGTCACGAACATCTATACAAAAACGACATGATTTTCTCATTCACCGACGAGTCAACGTAAAAATAATATTCTCTCGCTTCCTTAAAGTGAGCTCATACAACAAAAAAGACACTGTCCAGAGGACAGCATCTTTGTCATTTTTATAAATTATTGATTTTTAACTATTTTATTTATTATGGGTCAGAAGCTTTTATTTCATCTCATACGTGATATTAAGAACCGTGCTTACCTTAACCTGGCCTGCTTCAATCTGTGTGCCTGCATTGGAGTCACTTGCCGCTTTTGCCATTATAGATTCATTTGCATAGAATACAGGAACGTTACCATCCGGTTGGCTTACCGAGAGAACTGTTCCAAGCTGGCGTTTAACTGCTTTAGCAATTGCTCCGGCTTTCACATCTGCATTGGCTACTGCCTTAGCAATCACTTCGGATTCGTATTTCTCCGGATTCTCTACTGTGAAACGCACATTCTCGATGTTGTTGGCTCCTGCCTGTGAAGCTGCATCCAGCAACTCACCAATCTTGTCCATATCACGATACGTCACAGTCAACGTGTGATGAGCCGTATACCCTTTGATCTTCTGCCCGTCTTTTTCACTGTACGTGTAGTTCGGCTGCACGTAGAACTGGCTTGTTTGAATATCATCTGCACTGATCTTCCAAGTGTTTTTCAGCAGATTGGTCACCTTTTGAATTTTAGCAGCGTTTGCTTTCTGCGCTGATGCCGCAGTTTCTGCAGTACTGTTCACACCAATGGACAGATAGGCAATATCCGGCTTCACCTGAATTTCACCCTTACCTACGACATTGATCACATTTTGCTGCACTCCCTGAACCTCCGCCGCATATGCGTAGTTTCCTGGTGCAACCCAGGCTGTACCTCCAACTAATAAAGAGCTTGCCACCAGTACCGCGCCGAACGGCTTCATCCATTGTTTACCCATTACGATTAACCTCCTCATATTTAACTTCTCAAACTTGAAGCGATTTGATACCTTAACAGACGGGACAAATTCCATAATGTTGCACTTGACTGCGCCGATAACATACAAATTTATATCTGTGTGCACATGTAAACATCCTTGGCTTCAACTTATATATAACGCAAAAAAGCCCCTTGCGGGACTTCTTCATCACATTCAAAACAAACTCAAATTTTATGCTTATTGGTTTTCGAGCTCTTCCTTGCTAACCAAACTAACTAAAGCGTTTACAGCCTGATCGGCGTCCGCGCCCTCTGCACTGATATGGATTTCCGTACCTGTGCTGATCGCAAGGCTCATAATTCCCATAATACTTTTAGCATTCACTTTTTTATCGTCCTTCTCGACGAACACTTCAGATGAGTACTTATTCGCTTCTTGAACGAACAGTGCTGCAGGTCTGGCATGGAGACCCGTTTTCAAACGGACAACTACCGGGTGCTTTGTCATAGAAACTTACCCCCTATTATGAAATCTGGACATTAAATACACAATTATATTTATACAACATTATACCATTAACCCGTGCAGGACACTAGAAGAAAAAACGCAGCCCCCGGACTTAGGCAAAAAGCCGACACCGAAGCATCTCCTTCACCCGCACGAGTAACCTACAATGACCTGATAAGGTCATAACAAACCTTAAACTTAAATGATTCATTTCAACCTTCAACTATAACGTACGTTCCGCGCGCACTTTCTCAGCAAGCTCATCAATCTTCCGAAGGCGATGGTTCACACCTGATTTGCTCACAGTGCCTTTCAGCAATTCGCCAACTTCCTTCAGGTTGATGTCGGGATGGGCAAGTCTTACCTCTGCCACTTCACGCAGCTTATCTGGAAGGGATTCGAGGCCCACTTCCTTTTGCAGTAAACGAATATTGTCAATCTGTCTGACAGCCGCTCCGATCGTTTTGTTCAGATTGGCTGTCTCACAGTTCACGATCCGATTCACTGAATTGCGCATATCCCTCATGATACGAACATCCTCGAACTTGAACAAAGCCTGGTGCGCACCGATGATGCTGAGCAGCTCAATGATTTTCTCGCCTTCCTTAATGTATAGGATGAATCCTTTTTTCCTTTCTATACACCGGGCATTGAGATGAAATTCATTCGCCAGATCGACCAAAGCCTGGCAATGCTCCTCATACATCGACGCAATCTCCAGATGGTACGACGAACCCTCCGGGTTGTTTACCGATCCGCCTGCCAGAAACGCTCCGCGAAGATAAGCCCGCTTGCAGCAGTTTTTCTCCAGCAGCTCTGCGTTGATGCCAGGCGTAAACAGGAACCCTTCGGAAACAATATGCAGCTCCTTCAGAATCTCTTGCACCATTGACGGAACACGAACAATATATACATTGTTCTTTTTCAGCCGCATTTTCTTGCGTACCAGCAACTCTGTATGCACTTGAAAATGCTTTTTAAGCAGAGAGTATGCCCGTCTTGCAATGGCAGCATTCTCTGTCGAAATATCCAAGATGACTTTTTTATTCGATAACTGCACTGCACCGAGCATACGGATGAGGGCTGAAAGTTCCGCCTGTTCGCAGCACGGTTCGCTTTCAATCATCGTTAATTCTTTTTTGGTTTGTGCTGCAAATGACATGAGACTTCACCTCTTCCGTAACATCCAATTTTGAACCAGCTGGTAAATATGATGACTAAGCTTGTCGGCGTCATGACGCAGATAGGTTTTGAACAGAACAAGCGTATCTGCGACAACCTGATAACCCGAGCTTTTCAGTACATTCATATCAAGCACAACCGGCTTTGCACCTTTTTCCGCATACTTATTTTGCACTTGCAGCGGAATTTCACCATTGTTTACGATCACATAGTCGAAGAGCTGATGACCGATATGCTCCTGAACCGCTACAAGGTGATCGCTCACGGTGTAATTATCCGTCTCTCCTGGCTGTGTCATCACATTACAGATAAACATCTTCACTGCATCTGCTTCAACAACGGCCTCTGCCAGCTTGGGTACAAGCAGATTGGGAAGGATACTTGTATATAGACTGCCCGGGCCGATCAGAATCGCATCCGCCTGGCGAATCGCCTCTACCGCTTCTGGCAACGGCTCCACGTGATCCGGTTCAAGGAAAACCCGTTTAATGCGCCCGCCTGCTTCAGGAATTTTGGACTCGCCTGTAACAATGGAACCATCCTCCATCTCCGCATGCAGCACAACCGCCTGACCAGCTGCCGGGAGCACCTGACCCCTAACGGCAAACACGCGGCTAAGCTCCCGCACAGCGGTCACAAAGTCGCCTGATATATCCGTCATTGCAGCCAATATGAGATTGCCCAGGCTGTGTCCTGCAAGCCCCGCGCCTGTATTGAAACGATATTTTAACATGTCTGAGAGCAGCGGTTCAACATCTGCCAGCGCGGTAAGCACGTTACGAATGTCGCCCGGGGGCGGCATTTGCAGCTCACTGCGCAGGATGCCTGAACTTCCACCATCATCTGCAACCGTAACGATGGCCGTGATATCCATCGGTTTTTCCTTCAAACCGCGAAGCATCACCGATAATCCGGTTCCACCGCCCATTACAACGATTCTCGGACGTTCTCTTCGTGGTCCGGCCTCTTTCATCCCTTCACCCTCTTCAATGACGGTCCCGGTCGGCGTCGCGATGGCTTACGGAAACAGCTTCAGTCTCGCTGCTGCCGAGCATTTTGCCCAAGTATTCCGATATTGCTACCGAACGATGCTTGCCTCCGGTACAGCCGATTCCAATAATAACCTGGCTTTTGCCTTCCTTCCGGTATTGCGGAATCAGAAAATGCAGCATATCCAGCAGCTTGGTCAGAAACGCTTGCGTTTCAGGCCATTTCATAACATATTCGTATACTTCACTATTCTGCCCCGTATTCGGCCGCAAATGATCAATATAATGCGGATTCGGTAAAAAACGAACATCAAATACGAGATCTGCATCAATCGGGATGCCGTATTTGAATCCGAAAGACGTAATGTTCACCGATAACATCCGGCTCTCCAGATGGGAGAAGCGTGAAATGATGCGCTCCTTCAGCTGAGCAGGCTTCATCGTGCTCGTATTCAGCACCTGCGTTGCCGAGTTTTTAAGCTCCTCCAGCATCTTGCGCTCCAGCTTGATGCCATCCAGCGGCATGCCTTCCGGTGCCAACGGATGTCTGCGTCTGCTCTCTTTATAGCGCTGCACGAGCACAGAATCGGTGGCATCCAGGAACAAAATTTCGCAGTGAATCGTAAAATGATCTTTAATATAGTTCAATGATTCAGACAATGCAGTAAAGAATTCACGTCCCCGCAGATCGATGACCAATGCCACCTTGCCAATCTTGCCATTTGATTGTTCAATCAACTCTGCAAATTTGGGAATCAAAACAGGCGGTAAATTGTCTACACAGAAAAAACCCAGATCCTCCAGGCTTTGTACAGCTATCGTTTTACCCGCTCCGGACATGCCCGTAATGATAATGAGCGTGGCGCCTGTGCCCGGTGAGCCTTCACCTTCAAGCATAAATGTCCCCTCCTTATCATATTGCTGTCGGATGATCTTGTTACGAGGTTACTACGAACGCAAGAGAAGACCTGCAGCACCTACGATACCTGCATTATTACCCAGTGTAGCTTCCAGAATCTGAACACCCTGCTGCAGCGGCTCTGGAGTCAGTTGCGCGAATACAGTACGAATTTCATCAAACAGGAAGTCCCCCGCTTTGGAGACACCGCCGCCAACAATGAACAATTCAGGATTCAGCACAGCTGCAACAGTTGCCATCGTTTTGCCCAGATAGAAGGCTGCACGCTTGACAATACGCAGCGCTACTTCGTCGCCTGCTTTGGCTGCATCAAACACTTCCTTGGCAGCAATCTTGTCGACTAGTGCAAGCGATGTGTGGTCTCCGCGCTCGACAGCATCCTTGGCCATCTGAATAATACCTGTTGCCGATGATACCGTCTCTACACATCCCATTTTACCACAGCCGCACTTGATCGCCTCCAGATCAGGCACAACACTGATATGGCCCAGCTCTCCCGCCATACCCGAGAAGCCCTGATAGATTTTCCCGTTCAGGATGAGACCACCACCAACGCCTGTGCCGAGTGTAAAGCATACACAGTCGTCAACGCCCTTGCCAGCTCCTGCCCAGGCTTCACCAAGAGCAGCAACGTTCGCATCATTATCTATTTTGACAGGCTTGCCCAGTCGTTCCTCCAGAACCGAACGAATGGCAACATTCCGAAATCCGATGTTAGGGGCATGAACAATAATTCCCTCGCGTACATTCGTGAAACCGGCAACTCCTGCACCGACACCTTCAAGCTGTTCCCAACTGTATGGCGATTCGGCAATGATATGACGGACATACTTCTCGATGTTGGCGATAACCGTGTCAACGCCCTGATCCACTTCAGTCGGTCCTTCATACGTATGCATAAGCTGACCTTGATCATCACATATACCGACCTTGATTGCTGTTCCGCCGAGATCGACCCCAACGTAGATTTTCTCAGACATGCTGCAAGCCACCTTTATCTATCTAAAATAGTTTAGTCCTACGTACCAACTATAATTGAAGGATACGCCGGGGTCAAGACGAGAAGACCTCTGGACATACCCGGTCCCTGAGGCATTGTGAACGATGTCACACATTTTTTTGTATGCGCATACATACTACTTTTGTCTAGTTAAAACGCAGGCTCTCTCTCCTCCCCTAATAGATACGGAGGCCTCAACTCATAATATATCATCATCACTCGTTCCATTCATGAAAAAATGACAATTGTCATCTGATATTCATGACAATGCTTACTAAACCACTCACGTCCTCACAGATAAGATGAAAGTATCCCATTATTGATTAGACAAAGGACGTGATTATACATGAAGAATTCACATAAGAAGACCATCATTACACTGGATAATGTTAGCAAACAGTTCGGAAACAAATCAGCTGTCCGCGAAGTTTCGCTTGAAATCGTTCAAGGTTCGATTACAGCTATTCTTGGCCCTAATGGTGCGGGTAAAACAACAACGATTAAAATGATGCTGGGCCTCACCAGCCTTTCCTCGGGCAGCATCCGAATCCTTGGCATGCCTCCAGGTCACAAGCAGGTCCTGCAGCGGATTGGTGTCATGATGCAGGATGTCAGTGTTATGGACTTTCTCACCGTACGCGAGATGATCCGTATGGTACAAAGCTATTATGCAGCTCCTCTGGACACAGCAGCATTGGAGAGATTAACCGGCCTGTCACCGAATGATCTGAACCGAAGAGCAGAAAAGCTGTCCGGTGGACAGAAGCGCAGCTTGAATTTTGCGTTGGCCATGACTGGCAACCCCGACATTCTTTTTTTCGACGAGCCCACGGTAGGCCTGGATTCCGAGACTCGCAGACAATTCTGGGCGCAGATCCGCACACTTGCGAAACAAGGGAAAACCGTGATCTTTACCTCACATTATTTGCAGGAAGCAGACGAAGCAGCTGATCGGATTATATTGTTCAACGAAGGCACTATTGCTGCTGACGGCACACCGGAACAAATCAAAAACGGAATGACCAAGCGAACCTTGTCCTTTACCTATACACCTTTTCTTGAGTTGAATGGCGAATCGGCTCATACAGAAATCATGGATACAGACGCAGCGCCACATCTCGACTTGATCAAAAAAATACCGGGCGTGGATCAAGTGCAGTATCATCACCATCGGTGCGTTCTCCACAGCAAAGATACAGACGCTTTGATTCGTCAGATCATAACGATGCAGCTTCCTGTTCAGGATATCCGCATTGAATCAGGACAGCTGGAAGACGCCTATGCGTCCATGCTGAGTAACGTTAAGGAGGAGGAACAATAATGTCCATGTTAATTGCTCAATCCCGTGCAGAGATGATTCGTATGATTCGGAATGTCTATTTTGTGTTTTGGTCCTTGCTGATTCCAGTGCTGTTCTACGTACTATATACACGTATATTTACAACCGATGCTGTAGATGCCCAGAAATGGAATGCTCATTATCTAATGTCCATGACCTGCTTCAGTGTGATGGGTTCGTCGATCATGACACTCGGTATTCGCCTCGTACAAGAGAGAGCTCACGGCTGGGTTACCTACCTCAGGGTCACACCGCTGCCAAACTCTATTTATTTCGGTGGCAAAATGATAGGCCAGACTTTCATCCATATATGCTCGATTATCGTCATCTTTACGTCCGGTTATCTGATTAACGGCGTCTCGCTCAGCTTCTCGCAGTGGATCATATCTGCATTATGGATTCTTGCCGGTTCTCTGCCCTTTCTTGCCCTCGGCACCTGTATCGGAACGCTGCGCCGAGTAGATACCGCAAGTGGATTGAGCAACGCCTTATACCTCTCACTCGCCTTGCTCGGAGGCATGTGGATGCCGCTTGACGTTATGCCCGGCTGGCTTGCACAGATTGGACGCTGGCTTCCCTCCTACAGTTTTGGCAACGGTGCATGGGTCATCATTGGCGGTGGCAAGCCGCAATTACGGGACATTCTTATTTTGGGAGGTTATCTGGCGGCATTTATGTTACTATCCACATATATCCGCAGCAGACAGAAGGAGGCGTAATCTCGGTATATGCTTCGAGGATTTGAGCTTTTCCCTAAACGATTTGGAATCTATCCTTACATTTGGATGGTTTACTTAGCTATGCCTATATACTACCTGTCCGACGCTCGAGGACATGAACAATACATCGGAATTATTACTTTTATTGTATTTGTCCTGACCTATCGGCAGCTATATATGACAGCAGGCCGCATTCTATTTTCCTACTGGCTCATTTTGCAGATGTTATGTGTTTTTATCCTGACTCTGATCATTGATCCTAACATGTTTTTTCTTGGATTTTTTACGGCCAACTTCATAGGGTGGTATACCGGGAAGCAAATTTTTCGAGTGTTTCTGTTGGTATTTGCAATCATTCAGACCATTCCGATCATTATGGCCATGGCTGTTAATCAGCTCAGCTCCCAGCAGCTGTTGTTTTTCACTCCATTTTACCTCATCATGCTGATTTCTCCTTACGGTATTCGCACCATGCTGGATCGTCAGCAGCTTGAAGCAAAACTTGATGAGGCCCAACAGCATATCAAGGAATTAATCAAACGCGAGGAGCGGATGCGCATTGCGAGAGATCTGCATGATACGATGGGACACACCCTTTCGTTAATTACATTAAAGAGTGAGCTGGTGGCAAAGCTGATTGGCAAAAATCCGGAACGTGCGATCCAGGAAGCTCGCGAGATCGAACGCACTTCCAGAGCAGCCCTGAGGGAAGTGCGTCAGCTTGTCTCCGATATGCGAGCGATCAGCCTTGTCGAAGCCTTGGCTGATGCCAGGGAAATGCTGCGCAGCGCAGATATTGAACTCGAGCTGACTACCGCGCAGGAGGTATCCAATGATATACCAGATCTCACGCAGAATATGGCCAGCTTATGTTTGCTCGAAGCGGTGACGAATATCGTGAAACACAGCAAAGCAACCCGAAGTCGTATTTTACTCATGCGGGAAGTAGATGGAATCTATATTACCATTCAGGATAATGGAACAGGAATACCAAGCAATCAGCATCAAGGCAATGGCCTGAAGGGCATGTCGGAACGGCTGCATCTGATTGATGGCTCCCTCCAGATAGAATCGGATACACAGGGGACCCAATTGACACTGTTCCTCCCCATTGTTGCAAACGAACTTCAAGGAGGGATACCATCATGATTCGTATTTTCATCGCTGAAGATCAGCGTATGCTTCGGGGTGCTTTAGCCTCTCTGCTTGATCTGGAGGATGATTTTGAAGTGATTGGCGAGGCGGGTAACGGAGAAGAAGCCTTACAGCGTATTATTTCACTTCAGCCTGACTTGTGTCTGATGGACATCGAGATGCCTGTCATAAGTGGGTTGGATGTCGCTGAACGCATACAGCAACTTGGACTGAACTGTCGCATAATTATTCTCACGACTTTTGCAAGACCAGGGTTTCTGGAACGTGCTATACAGGCAGGGGTACAAGGCTACCTGCTCAAGGACGAACCCAGTGACCGTTTGGCTGAAGCCATCCGTCGCGTCATGAATGGTGGTCGTGAGGTATCACCCGAGCTTGTGTTTGGTGCTGCCAAATCGGCTAACCCACTAACAGAGCGAGAAAAGGAAGTGCTGAGACTGGCAGCCACTGGCATGAACGCCAACCATATCGCTGCATCCCTGCACCTGTCTTATGGAACGGTGCGCAACTATTTGTCAGAGGCCTTTGCCAAACTGAATGCCAAGAACCGAATGGAGGCTGTGTCCATAGCTGAACAGAAGGGGTGGCTGTGAGAAAGCAAATTCATATGTTTGACCATCACCCCCCGGTGCAGGGATCACAAAAAAACGCCTTCCAGCAAAGTTCTGGAGGCGTTTATTCGTTTTCAACAATTCAGAGTTAACTATCCTTAGAGATCAATTACAGCTTCGACTCAACGCGCACCGGCTCGTCGGTTCTCTCCATCTTGTTGACATCGAGAATGTCGAGCATGAACACAAAGATGGGAATACCGATAATCAATCCCCAGATTCCAAGAAAGTGCTGCGATAGAATCAACACAATAAAGGTGTAGAACATCGGCAGTTTGGTTTTGTGCGCCATCAGCTTAGGATTGAGGAAATATGTCTCCAAGGCATGAATGATGATGATCATAATAATCACGATGATACTCATCTGCAGCCCGCCCAGCTGATACCCGATCAGACAAAGCGGCACAAGGGAGATCATCACACCCGCAACCGGCACCAGACTCAGCAGAAAGACCATAATCGTTAAGGCAAACAGGTACGGATACCCGAGAATCCACAGGCCGAGCATTGTCAGCACCGTATTAAATACAGCAATCAGGAGCTGCGCTTCAATCACTTTACCAAAAGAAGATACAAACTTGTCGCCCAGATATGCTACTTCATTATAGAACCAGCCGATTTTACTCGTTTTGAATTTGGACGTGAATTTATAAATCTCTTTCTTCTGCAACAGGAAGAACAAGCTCAAAATGATAACCAGCAGAATGAACTCCAGCCATTTACTCAAAGCAAAAATGTATTTCAATGCTTCATTCGTATAATTTTTAATGTCGAAGGACTGCAGGTAACCTGCAATCTTGGAGGCAAAATTATCGCCATCCGCCGTGTCAAGAAACTTCATAATTTCATTGGTCAGCTGCACAACCTGATCAACGATTCGTGGTGAGTATCTTGATATTCCAAGCACAATTCCGGCAATAACAATCATGTAAAGCAGGATAACCACAACTTTGTAGTTAATTGGAAAAAACCGGTTCAGTCCTCGTGTAATCAGATGCTGCAGCCTGTTCATGACATAGGTCACCAGGAATAAAAGCAGAATCATATGGAGCATGCTTCCCATACTGAACAAAATCAAGCAAAACAGTAGTAAAATCAAAAAACGCCTGACTGTTGCATTTTGTAACCACTCTTTTATCATTTCCCCCAAATTCTTCACCTCACAGCTAATATAACCTATATGTATGTCCATATCATGTCCATTGTTGAAAAAAAAGAGAAGCCCTCCGGCTTCTCTCAGCGTATGAGACTTCCCGTCGTCCCTTATATCCAGCTTATGCCAAGCCAGAGGCCTGGCATGCGTATTACTTATTCAGCGTTTCGCTCCAATCATGAACGATGCTTCCCTCCAGGAACTTTTCACAGTCCATCGCTGCCATACATCCCGAGCCTGCGGCTGTAATAGCTTGGCGATACTTCGTATCCTGCACATCACCACAAGCAAATACACCTGGAATATTCGTCTCTGTTGTTCCTGGTTTCACTACAACGTAACCATGCTCATCCAGTGTGATTGCATTGCCAAGAAAACCGGTATTCGGTGTGTGACCAATCGCCACGAATACGCCATCGGCTTCAATCAGCTCTTCCTGGCCTGTTTCGTTATTGCGCACCTTCAACCCTTTTACGCCCATTGCTTCAGGTACAACCTCGAGCGGTGTACGGTTCAATGCCCACTTTACCTTCTCATTGCTCCGAGCACGGTCCTGCATAATCTTCGATGCACGAAGCTCATCCCGGCGGTGAACCAGTGTAACGTCTGTTGCAAAACGGGTCAGGAAGCTGGCTTCCTCCATCGCGGAGTCACCGCCGCCGACCACAACAATTTTTTTGCCACGGAAGAAAAATCCGTCACAGGTTGCGCAGGTACTAACTCCCCGTCCTACATTCTCCTGCTCTCCCGGGATGCCAAGATAACGTGCCGAAGCACCGGTGGAGATGATGATTGAATCTGCCTCAAGCTCACCGATCCCGCCAACGCTAACTTTGAAAGGCTGCTTGCTGAAGTCAACTTCCTCCACCCAGCCGTTCTTGAATTCCGCACCAAAACGCTCTGCCTGCTTGCGCATATTGTCCATCAGTTCCGGTCCCATGATGCCTTGCGGAAAACCAGGAAAGTTCTCTACTTCCGTTGTCGTTGTCAGTTGCCCGCCCGGCTGAAGACCTTCAATCACCAGCGGATTCAGATTTGCACGAGCCAGATATATTGCCGCTGTCAGCCCCGCAGGTCCGGTTCCGATCACAATCGTTCTGTATTTAGACATATAGATACAGCCTCCTTCATCAGGTTGAGAATGTGTTCTACTCACGAATAACTTGCCAAGATGATATCCTACAGGCATTTTGAGGCCCACTCGTTAAGTTTACCCGTTTTCCCGGTCAATGTATCCTTCTCCTCAGGACAACGGCATTGGTCACGCAGCCTTAAACACATGACAGCATTCAGACCCTAGGCGTTCGGCGGGGCAACATTGCAGATTAGATTGATCTGTCTCGCATACTTGCTGACAGTAGATGCAGATATGCCGTAACGTTCCGCGATGCTCTGATACGTCACGGGTCTGCTGTTATTTTTGGAAGCCAAATATTCAAGGCCTGCTGCCCATCCTTCGATCTGCTTGGAGCTGGACAGCTCTGGATGAACTCTGGATACATAATCCGTCCACAACCGCTCCATCTCCTGCTGCACTTCTGCCTGAGCCTCAGACATCTGGAGCGCCCGGTCGACTACAATCTGCCAGTGGGGTGAAGCTCCCGCACTGGATGAATTCGTTTTGTACTCAGTATGGTCCATTGTACGATCAGATTTTAGCGGCTCACCGAAACTGGAATTGGAACTGGACAAAAGTCTGGACACCTTAGCCTTGGCACTCTTGGCATCCTGCCCATCGTATTCAGCCGCTTGCAGTTCATTCAGAACGCCTTGTGCCGCCTTAACCAAAGCAGGCTCTTCACCAGGCTCCTCAATGAATGATTGCAGGGCCTGCTGCACCTCATAATCACCGATCATGCCCAGCGCATGAATAACCTGCAGCTTGGTCGCTGCATCACCATGTCGCAGTGCCCAGAAGAACGAGGAACGAATCAGTGGATCATTCTTCATCTCCTCAGGAATGCCGCTGTTATAGTTCTCCCATTGCTTGAATTGCTCGTCAAAGGGAAGATGATAGTGATAGCTGAGCTTAATCGGTTCTTTTAAACCTTCGCGAACCTCTTCAAGACCCGCGAGATAGTAACGTGACACTTCCGATCCCGGATCAAGTTTGTTCACATGATGCCAGAGCCGCTCTGCGATATCATATCGCTCTGTATTATACGCCGCGACCGCGGCATAATGCGCAAGGGCCGGATCAGCAGCCGTTTCCTCGTATTTGAGCAATCGGCGGAAATGGGTATATGCTGCATCATGCTGGCCAAGGATGCCCATGGTTGTAGCGAGCTTGTACACTTGTTCGTGCTCAAAGGGCACGAGCACACGCAGTTTTTTAATCAACAGCAGCACTTGGTCCGTACGATTCTCGTTTTGATGGAAAATAGCCAGATTACAGAGCGCATGCAGATTGCCCGGTTCTTGTTCCAGCACTTCTGCAATGGTCTCCTTGGCTTTGGGGAACAGTCCCATATAATAATAGGCCAACGCCAGATTGTTGCGTGCAGCGAGATAATCCGGATAATCGGAGGACATGCCTTCAAGCAGCTCCGCCGCTTGTGCAAACTTCCCCTCCTCCAGCAATTCCCTTGCCTGATCATGCTCCACAACACCTTTGCGCGACTTGATGCGATTCAACTTGGCCGGACGATCCAGCTCATAATACAAAAGCTCCATCATCTCTTCGGCTTCGGTCATGAACTGGCCCTGCGGGTCTTCCTCCAGATAGGTCACAAGTGCCCGTTCAGCTTCCTCAAAACGATCCATGTTTGCATAGTTGTTCGCCATATAAAAATAACATTCCGTCATCGACGGGTCCACCACATCCAGCACATGTGCCAAAATGGCGTTGGAGGCCTCATAATCCCCCTTCTCCGATAAAATACCTGCCATATTACAATGATTCACCGGATTGTCCGGCTCGTATTCAACAGCTTTGCGAAAATATTTCAATGCCTTGTCGACATGATTACGGTCCAGCGAGCGGACAGCTCTTTCAAAAAAGAAAGAAGCATCCAAATGAATCGGTATAATATTGGCAAGGTGACCCTCGGTCCGCACTAGCTTGCCCTTCATCTTGCAAGGCACCTCCTCTTTGCTTTCATTCATACTCTCCAGTATACCACATCTTCAGACCCTCTTCGCTATATGTAGTTTCATGTCGTTTATGAAAATAATGCAAAATAAAGATGGCATCTCATCCACAGCTCATGAATGAAATGCCATCTTTCTAATTATAGCTTGCACTAATTCCTTCATAGCTGCTAATGGATTGTAATTTAACCTTTTTTAGCAAGTGAAGGAGACAGAGTGATCTGGATCGTTTTATCAAAAGGTGTCATGAAGTTTACCAGCACAACTTTGCATTTCTCTGGCATCTTAGCTTCGCGGACCGTTGCCGCAAGATGACCCATTTCACCGCCATCCAGCTCCAGCCAGTCGTCTCCGCAGCTGTAGCGCAGCTTGCCGCTCTTCCATAGAACGCTGCCATCACTCGTTACAGTCCCATCCTCATAGCTGAGTTCTCCTTCGTCACCAAATACAAAGGATAACTGCATCATGACATCCTGCGGTTCCTCACCGGTCAGATGAATCGTCCAGCCGTTCTCCGTCTGCACGACCTCGGCGCCTACGCGGAAAGTTTGCTCATGCGTAAGTGCTCGGGTCTGATGAGGCAGCAAATACCACGGGCTGATCGGCGAAGAAGCCGAAGCAGGCAGATCGGCTGTCGGAACCGGGCCGTTATACCCCTTCTTCTGTTCCCCGGTCAGTTGATATCCTTGAGGCAGGCGGGTCATGTGCTGCATCGGTACGTATCCCGGGTTGAAATAAGAAGCGAGCTGCACCGCAAGCAGGCGAACTTTGCCGTGACGGAGCGCGAAAAATGGCGGTACCTCTGTCATCACCGTTACGCTGGTCTCCCCGTCTCGTATCCGGGCAACCGGGGCACCAAAATCCGTATGCATCCGACTGTACGAGATGCGCCCATGATGCCCCGCATTCTCCATCTGGTTCACATAATTCTCCCGTGCAAAATGTTCATTCAGCATTACTTCATATTGATCTGGAAGCGCATCTGTTGTACCCTCTGTCTGCTGAAGCTCAGGCTCCAGCAGCAAGCGAACAAGAGCATTGACCGAGCATACGCCCGGGTCAGTCAGTGTACTGTCTGCCCATGCCGCCATGCCTGCAAAGATCGGATCTGCATCAAGCTTGGCCAAGATGGCATATGGCAAATAATAGGAAGACAAGTCGTGAATGCTGCCCAGATCTTGACGGCCTGAGTAATCCGTCACAATCTCTCCCGCCGGGTGTACAAGATAGACCATCATCCGAAGGTTCAGACGTACCGGCTCCAGCAGCTCAGGACGGTCCAGCAAACGGGCTGCATGAATAAGCATAATATCACTCACCGCATTGTAGATTCCGTTGCTGCGCTCTGTCCACTCCCCATCCGGGGTAATATCAATACCCTCTGCAAGCCATTGCTCTGCACGCTGCACCGCTTCTTCTATCCCGAAAATTTCGTGCAAAAAGCCGAGAGCCGCGCATAGAACCCAGCGATGGTTAGGTGTATGACAGCCTCCTGTAAGCATCGTTGGAATCGTGCGCTCCAGAAACAAACGCATGTTATCCAGCACAGGCTTGAGCGGAGCCCAATCCTGCTGACTCAGAAGCTGGTACAGCTGTGAATAACCTACGACCACAAACGCAGTGTCCGGCGGAGAGTGATAGTTGGTCCAGCCCGGTGATATGGAACCATCACTATGCTGATGCCGCAGCACAAATTCAGTTGCCAGTCTCAAGCGCTCCAGCAGCGCTTCATCCCGATAATATTTGGAGTCAGGATTCGATATCGCCGCTCCCCAGAAACACATATCTGTTGGCGTGCCAGTCGTATGATTAACCCAAGCCACACCAGTTGAGGGATCAATCGTACCGCCATAATAACGATTCTCCGGATCAAGCATCTGCCGCTCCATTCCTCGCTCTGCCGCTCTGTCATTGCTGTCTACCATTTGTCTGTACATCTGCAGTTCCCCTCCATTCAATACCTCGCATCCCCATGCTCCTGTGCAAAAGAGAAGATCAGCCAGCTGTGCGCTCTAACAGCCCAAGCTAACCGATCTTATCGCTCTGCCTATCTATTCCTCTAACGCTGCAAGCTTTTGTACCAGCAGCTCATGACTTTCATGAATGGCATCCGGCTCACAAGCCGCTTTAAGTTCATAGACCTTCACCTGTGCCTTGCGGATCATCGGAAGATACGCATCATAGAAGTGCATATCCTTACTATGAACGTACGGACACCAGTGATCGGACAATCCCAACGTTTCATGGATATGGACACCAACGATGTCATCCATCAGCCCCTGCATCTCGCCCACGCTGTCATAAAGCCCCAGTCGATCCATCATAATGGCATGCCCCGTATCGTACCAGATGCCAACCGGAGCTCCTTTAAGAGCCTGAATGATCGTCTTCGCTTCGGCAAGTGTAGGAATCTGTTGAGGCCGTGAACGGGTTTCAATTCCAAAACGGACGCCCAGCCCTTTGGATACCGCCCGGTTGCAGACCTCATCGAGACTGACAATAATTTTCTCAATATAACCTGCACTTAGTGCTTCACGCCGCTCTATGAACTCCGCCCATTTGCTGCGATATTGCGGGGAATCCGTGCCTTCCTCCCTATAGAGCTTCTCCAGGTCCTTGCTGACATCATGCGGGAAGGGCACCTCACCCGGATGCACTACAACAGCTTCCCCGCCATAACGATGTGCATATTCAGCCGATCCGACCAGCAGATCAATCGCCCGCTTGCGCTTCACTTCATCCTCAAAGCCAAGCAGCACGGAATCCGTTCCATAATCAGGATCAGGATCATGAGGGAAGGTATTGTGTACACTGGACACCCCAATCTCCCCGCGCTCGATCATCGGCTCAATCGTCGTGAGCATTTCCTTCGTTACGTTATAATTAAGCTCTACCCGGCGAAAGCCGAGCTCTGCAATCTCCCGAATCATGTCCTCACCTACAGGATGTCTCCTGATGTTCCAGCATGTCGAGAATGAGTATTCTCCCTTGTCTCTTCCCTGCATATATCATTCCTTCTCCTTCCCCGATTGTGATGTTTGCGTGTATGGGGACTACGAATTAACCTTTAACTGCTCCTTGCATTGCGCCGCTGACAAAATACTTTTGCAACCATGGATATACGAGCAGGATCGGTACTGTTGCAAAAACAACCGTAGCAGCTTTAAGGCTCTCTGGTGTTAATCTTGTACGGTTTGCACCCTCCAGCAGTGTGAGCTCACTTACCATGTTGTTCTGTACCATCTGATAAAGCTTCAGCTGCAGAGGATATAATTTCGGGTCGTTAATGTACATCAGTGAATCCTGGAAGCCATTCCAGCGTCCAACCGCATAGAACAGAGCCAGTGTAGCAAGTACAGGCAAAGACAGTGGCAAAATAATTTTAAAGAGTGTGTGCACATGAGAGCTTCCATCAATCTCGGCAGACTCTTCCAGGCTATCCGGTATTCCGCGGAAGAAGGAGATCAGGATAATCAGGTTAAATGGACTCACGAGCCCTGGTAGAATCAACGCCCATACAGAGTTCAGCAAATGAAGATCACGAATCAGCAAATACTCAGGAATAATACCACCACTGAAGAACATCGTAATGATAATGATGTACATAAACAGCTTGCGGCCTTTTAATTTTTTCTTCGTCAACGGGTATGCTGCAGCAATGGTGAACAACATACAGAGTAACGTCGTTACAATCGTAAGAATCGTTGTAAATCCTAAAGAATAAATCATTGAGCTATCTGAAAATACTTGACCGTAGGCATCCCAGGTGAACTCTTTTGGGAAGATCGTTACTTCACCTGATGTGATGGCCCGGTTCGAACTCATGGATATGGCAATGGTGTGCAGAAACGGAGCAAGACAGAATATAACAAACAAAGTAATAAAGGTGACATTAACAATATCGAAAATACGGTTCGAGGTGCGGTCACTCATCTGCGCACAGCTCCTTTACTAATGGTCTATATATACAACAAGCCGGAGGGCATACATCTTATTGCTCTTGTGAGGTTAAAGAATACCTTCTCCCGTCGTTTTCTTCGAGATATAGTTGGAACCGAGGACAAAGATCAATCCGACAACTGCCTGGAATAAGCCTACAACCGTTGCAAGTGTATACTGCCCAGACTGTATACCCATTCTATATACGAAGGTACTAAGTACATCGGAATATTCACGAACAGCCGTATTACCAATAACGAAAGGCCGGTCAAAACCGATGCTGACCATATTTCCAAGATTAAGAATAAGCAAGGTTACAATGGTTGGTTTAATACTTGGCAGTGTAATATGCCAAATTCTCTTCAGCCGCGTTGCGCCATCAATCTCTGCCGCCTCGAACAATTCCTTGTTCACACCGGTTAATGCAGCCAGATATAGAATGGTTCCCCACCCAGCGCTTTGCCACACACCTGTAAACAGGTAGGTAACAAGCCATGGATTTTTTTCTGTCAAAAATGGAATGGAATTTAAGCCCATGCTCTCCAGTATTCCGTTTACCATACCGGATTGGTTGCCAAACAACTGGTATACAATCCCCCCGATGATAACCCAGGAGATAAAGTGAGGAATGTACAGAATGGTCTGTGAAATTTTCTTAAACCATTTGAATCGTACCTCATAGAGCATAATCGCCAGAATAATTGGAGCAGGGAATGAAACGATCAGATCAAGAAAATTCAGCATAAACGTGTTGCGTAATGTAGTGTAGAAATCCGGCATTGCAAATACCTCACGAAAAGCATCGAAGCCGATCCACTCACTACCGTTAATCCCTTGGAACAAGTTGAAGTCTTTAAAAGCAATTTGCACACCATACATCGGTCCATAACGGAAAATGAGAAAGTAAATCAGGGGCAATGAAATTAACGCATACAACTGCCAGTATCTCTTCAAGTATGTGGTCATGTCTCTCTCTCCTCCTCACAAACGAAGAAACGTTATGCCGCCGCCTGAGCGACGGCACAAGCCTCCTCGAAACACTTCAATTTACAGACATTTCATTTTGCTTATTGTTCAGCAGCTTCCAATTCTTTTTTCAGCTCAGATCCGCCCAAGGACATGTAGTCAGCCATTTCTTTTTCATACACGGCATCAAATTCTTCAGGTTTTGCCATCGCTGTTTTTACGATAATAACGTCCAGTTTGTCTGACAGTGCTGTACTGTACTTCATCTCTGCCTGAATCGGCTTGCTGAAGACAATTGGTCCAACCGTATCCGTGTTTGCAACTTCAAGTGCTTTTTTCAAGATTTCCTGATTTGCTGGAGGGAAGCCCATAATCCATGCTTTTTCATTCAAAGCCTGATCACCCAGGTTTTTACCGTTCGAGATAATAGCTGTATCACCTGCGTTGAACAAACGATCTTTTGCTTCTTGAGTAGCGTCTGCTTTAGCAACCGGAACACCGTCTACCAGATCATAGTTCTCGCCTTCTACACCATCATAGATATCAGTGAGGTTTTTATCGGAAGCCATCCAATCCAGATATTTAATCGCTTCTACCGCACGTTCGCTGCTCTTCGGAATCATGATGTACATACCATTCGATCCATAACGGGACTTGATATGTTTTCCATCAGCATACGCATTGGTGTATGCATCGAGCGGAGCCAGTTTGCTGTCCGGTTTGTTTGTTTTCAACAGATCATAAGATCCATCTGGCCAGAAAATGGAGTCAACATCTTCAGAGAAGAAACCAGTATTACCATTTGCAATATCTTTATTTAATTGGGTTTTATCCTTATCCAAGCTGAAATCCTTACTGATCAGGCCTTCGTTGTACAGCTTGTTCAAGAACTGCATAGATTCTTTAAATCCTTCATGCAGAGGTAATTCATAACGTTGAGAATATGTTTTATCCCCAGCGATTGGCTTAATGAAAGAGTAAATTAGTGGCTCATAGGAAGCTGGTGCAAGTGCAAAGCCCATAGGAATGTTTTGACTTCCCACCTGGCCAGGATCTTTTTCTTTAAATGCTTTCAATGTGTTATACAATTCATCTGTTGTTTGAGGTGCTGGCATTCCCAGTTTATCTAACCAATCTTGACGAACGAAGGAGCTGTACCGAGCCGTAATCGCACGTTTACCCGGAATCGCGAACTGCTGTCCTTCCACTTGACCAAACTTTAATGTATCTTCGCCCAAAAACTTTTTCAGATTCGGTCCATACTGATTAATCAGATCACCTACATCTGTCAAACCGCCTTGTTGTGCATAGCGGTAAAACACGCTGGAGTCATAAACGAAGACAATATCAGGAACGTCCGAAGCACTAGCCATCAGGACATTCAGCTTGGTTACTTCCTCAGAACGTTGAACAGGTACGAATTGTACGTCAATGTTGTTCGGATCACCAAAGTTCTTTTGAATCATTTGAGAGATAAAGTTGTTTGAGATCGTGTACTGAGAAGGTGTTTTACCCCGGTCGAAAAGCTCCACCTTTAATGTGACGCGTTTTCCATCACCAGCTGCTCCGCTTTCTGCTGATTTGTTGTCTGAAGATCCGCACCCCGCAAGTAGTGAGACACCCATTACTGCTGTAAGTGCCAAACCCATCAACTTCTTTAGACTCCCTTTTCTTGTCATTCTGTTCATCCCCTTTGGCTTTACGTGAATGTTTTAAAGCTTGCCCCGAGTATTCCATAATATTGTGATCTCTGACAACAGACTAAATTCGGGTACATCGGTAAAAGAGTTACGGTTTGCCTCATATGCTTATTTTCGCAGACTGCTAAAATGCCCGAAAGCCTTATGGCATAAGGCTTCAACCGTGTTCCCCCCTTTTTTGTGTGTAAGGTATAGATAAACCATTTTCCCACACTGACTAAATTCGTAAATAACATGCCGATGTGATGGTGGAACATCTTCTGACACGGTGATGAAAGTATCATGTATATTTCAATGTTTTTCAAGCGCTTTCATTTTGACGATATAAAATAAACAAAACAAGGTGAATCATTGCATGTGATATCTCCATACATTCTGGAGGCTCATTGCAATGATTCACCCTGATTTTAGAAATCATCACTTCAATCATGTGCGAAAAACTGACACATTCATTTGATTTTGATTCCTGAATTTTGACCCTGCTCACTCATCGGCTGCCTTCGGGTCTTTCTTCATCCGACGGTAATCCCCAGGTGTAATGCCTGTGACTCTCTTGAATACACGTCCAAGTGTAATGCCGTTCGCATAACCAACCTTCAAAGCGATATCTTGTAATGAATAATCTGTATTGAGCAGCAGCTTCTCCGTTTCTTTCATTCTCAATTCAGTCACAAAGTCAACAAACTTCATATTGAACTCGGTTTTAAACAGGTAGCTGGCATGTTTGCCTGATATCTGAAACCGATCACTTAGATGTTTCAGAGACAGATCAGGATTGGTGAACTGCTCCTCGATATAATTTTTCATCTCGTTAACCATGGCCTTGTAGCTCTTTGTTTCAGTAACAGCGACGTACGTTCGGAACAGGTCCGTCAGACTGTCAAACAGCAGTACCTTCACCTCTTCTAACGATTCCGCCTCTTCCATAGCAACCAGCCAATTGTTGATGTTGTCCTCGGACAATTCTCTCTGTAGACCTTCTGACATCATGGAGACTTCGCGACTGAGCATCTGTAGCATGGCCTGAATCAAGGAACGAATTTCATCATCCGGCAGTTTATTGCGCTCAAATTCATTGAAGATATCCTCAAGCTGCTCTCTCCACTGCCCACTCGACATTCTGAATCGTTTAACAAAGTCTGCAATCATTTGCAAATACGTATAGGTTTCCAGCAGCGGATGCTGCATTTCACTTGTCTCTGCTTCACCTACATCACCATTCATCAGCAGCTTCCGCTGCATCACCGCTTCTGCAGCTGTAAAGGATTGATGGATCGCCCCAATTCCTTCGGCGACAGGTCCAATGCCAAAGCTGAGGGAAATACGAAGATTCTGCTCTACCCAGGATTTGCATTCCTCAGCAACAATCCTGATTTGCTTGGATAGATCCTGTCCCTGCTGATCGTCTTCCTTCGAAAAGAATAAAATGGCAATCCGATCAGCGCTGATCCATTCTGTCCAGCATTGCACCTCCGTATCTCTGGACAGCTCCTGCAGTACATTCATCAGAGCGAATTTTAGCGTATTTTGCTCTCCTCTGGTGAATTTCTCCTGAAAGCCCTTCTCGTAGCGGTTAATATCCCCTACAACTACGATAAAACGAGAAGCTTCATGAGCCCCATCAAATGGGGATACCTCGTATAGCTGCCCGGCAGCATTGTCCACATGCTCACCGTGCAGCAAAGCACTAAACAGCTTACTCCGCTGCATAAGTATATTTTCGCGGCTTTTTTTATCATAATCCATCATATGATTGATCAGATTTTCAAGCACCCCATCAATCATCTTCATCTCGTCCATACGGGCTCCAGATTGTTCAAACGCCCGAATCTGCTGGGATTCAATCCGGTTCATAATAATCTGAATCGGCTTATAGTTCCGCCGGGTCACATACACGATATAGATAATTGCACCGATCACCGTCAAGACAGCAATGAAAACCCAGACATACGATACCACAGAAACCCAGCCGAACAAATTACCTGCTTTGATGCCACTAGTAAGCGTCCATCCCAATCGCTCTAGAGGTAGCTCGTTTAACTTGGTACCATCCATTGCAGCTTCCTTATCGGAATGCGCATTATAGATGACCCTGCCCTCCTGATCGGTAATCGTCAGGAAAGAGAGCTTTCCATTCACCATACTGTCCACGCTCTGCTTGATGCTGCTCATCTTGATATTGATGACCAATGCACCCTCCGAGCCAAAAGGCAGCGGCATTTCTTTGTTGACGGTCAACACTTGCACTGGTGTCCTTTGCACATCGTCCCATTCAATCTCCCGAACAGGCTGCCATCCTTGTCCCAAAGTACCTTTTAGAATTTGACTTATCCATTCTTTGTCTCCGAAGCTTTCCACTTCTCTTGAACCACTCACCGTTATCACGCGCTCATGTTGCTTGTCATAGAGGTATATGGACTGAATCCATGAAGAAGAGTTAATCATCTCACGTAAATTTTGTGCAATGGTATATACCGTATCCGAATTGTTTGGATTATTGTCGTTAAAATAGCGCCTGTACGCTGGCTCATACTGCACTTTCTCTGTAACAGCCAGTTCAATGTCCCGAATCGTATGATCCAGCGTTGTCGCAAGATAACTGGAAGATATTCGGTCAGCCTTCCGGGTTTCTTCTTTGGAAACATCATTAATGAAAACAAAAGCACTAAAAATGATTATGGTCATCGTAAAGAAAAATATAGGGAAATATGAAAAGAGCAATCGATAGTACCAAGTGCGCGACAATAGACCCCACTCCTCACTCCACGATGCCAACGTCCATTAGCCGTGGTTCTACTGTTTATTTTCCGTATCCAAACTATTGTGGATGCATCTATATATAAAAACGCTATCATTTCTTGATTTTATGTTTATTATATCACAAGCTATCAAACAACATGGCACGGAATTGATTGCATGGGGTCAATACAAAAATACCGTGCTGAGCTAAAAGCGCTCAGACACGGAACGTGAACTGGATCGGGCTATGAATCACCCGGATATAGCAAGAAATCTAGATACCTGAATCTTTAAAGAGCGTAGCCATAGATCCACCATCAACAATAATACGTATGGCTCGTGACAGCATCGGTGCAACAGGTAATACTTTAAAGCATTCCGGATGATCCTCCGGCAACGCAATAGAGTCTGTTACCACAACCTCGGTAATCGATGGATGATTTAATTTGCTTACCGCCCCATCCGAGAACAAGCCGTGAGTTGCGCAAACATATGCGTTCTCTGCACCCCGTTCCTTCAGGCCTTCAACAACATTCACAATGGTTGTTCCTGTATCGATCAGATCCTCGATAATGATTGGCGTTCGTCCTTCAACGTCTCCAATTACATGCGTAATGATCGATTCGTTATGGCTTGGACGTTTCTTGATCATGATCGCAAAAGGAGAATCGAGACGATTCGCCAGCTTCTCCGCCATCGATGCCCGTCCAGCATCAGGAGAAACCACAACCGGGTTTTTGATCTCTTTGCTAAGCAGGTATTCACTAATCAAGTCCAGTGAGGTCATATGATCGACTGGAATGTTGAAGAAACCCTGAATAGCAGCCGCATGCAGATCAATCGTAACTACACGGCTTGCTCCGGCTGTCGTTAACACATCTGCAACCATCTTGGCAGAGATAGGCTCACGCGGAGCCGACTTCCGCTCTTGACGCGCATAACCGTAATACGGAACGATAATGTTCACCGTACGCGCCGAAGCCCGTTTTGCCGCGTCAATCATAACGAGCAGTTCGACAAACAACTCATTAATGGGATGAGACAAAGACTGTATCAAAAATACATCACAATTGCGGATTGTTTCTTCGTAATGAACGTATATTTCTCCGCTCTTGAACCGGGACAGCTTGATATTGCCCAGTTGCACGCCCAGCTTGTCACATACCTGCTCTGCAAGCTTCGGGTTAGATGAACCGGAAAAAATACGTAACGAATGCTGCATAATGCCCTCCCGCGGGTTATACCCGATCATAATTCCTTGTATAGTTAAGCTGGAAACTCCAACCTGTATAAAGGTTCATTTCCCCCTTATTATACCCCACTGCTGTCTACATTTAAAGGAATGAACGAACGCTGACGGCCTTCAAACACAGCCACTTGCGTACAGCCGAGTTCATGTAAAAGGGCCTCCGCCTCAGGCAAATGATCTCCCAGCTTCATTGGATCATGTGCATCCGAGCCCATGGTAAGTGGAATGCCCAGGCGAATCGCTTCCATGAGCATTCTCCGGCTTGGAAACATCTCCGCACACGGCTTGGACAAACCGGAGGCATTTAGCTCCATCGCGCAGCCACTTTGGGCAATAGCTTTCAGAGCCGCATTCTCCAGTACAACACGTTCGTCGGTCTGTTCAGGTGAAGGCGTATATCCGAATCGTTTGATCACATCAGAGTGTCCCATGATATCATACATGCCGGTAGCAGCGGCTTTGCTTACAGCCTCATAATACTGACGGTAAACTTCAAGCACATCCTTGCCTTCCCAATGGTGAGTCTGCCGAAAATCGGTAATATCCCATTCACCCAGAAAATGCACAGAGCCAATGACATAGTCCCATGGATAACGTTCTATAATGGAGCGAATCTGAGTCTCCCAGCCCTCGATATAATCACCTTCGAGTCCAACACGAACATCAATCTGACCGCGGTACTTCTCCTTCAGAGAGAAACACTCCTCCACATATCGCGGAAGCTCGTCCATAGGCATAGCCATCTCGGGATAATATTGCGCCGGGTCTACATGCAGGAGCGGCATATGATCGGATAGCCCAATTTGGGAAAGCCCGATTTCAATCCCCCGCTGCACGTATTCTTCCAGCTTGCCAACCGCATGTCCGCAGCGTTCATGGTGGGTGTGGTAGTCTATGCGCATGTAGCGTTCGCCTCCTAATCGCGGCGCGGCCGTTCATGACGGCGGCTCAGCTCGGACATGATGTCATCCAGCGGCAGCTTGCGCTCCTGCAGCAGCACGAGCAGATGGTACATCAGGTCACTCACTTCGAGACGAAGCTCGTCATTGTCTTTATTTTTCGCAGCGATGATGGTTTCGGAAGCTTCCTCACCGATCTTTTTCAGGATTTTATCAACGCCTTTATCGAACAGATACGTGGTATACGCACCTTCCGGACGCTCGCGTTCACGCTCAGCAATGACGGATTCCAATTCAGCCAGTACCTCAAAGCGGCTCTCAGCACCAGTTGAAGAAGCCGTACTGGAGTCTGCCGACTCTTCTGTGTCAGCTTGTTCGGCTTCATTCGCCGGCAATCCGATAATTTCATTATGGAAACAGGTCACCGCTCCTGTATGACAGGCTGGCCCTTTCGGCTTCACCTCAACCAGCAAAGTGTCACCGTCGCAGTCATATTTCAATGAAACTATTTTCTGCACATTTCCAGAGGTTGCCCCTTTATTCCATAGCTCCTGACGTGAGCGTGACCAGAACCAGGTTTCCCCGGATTCCAGCGACAGCTTCAGGGATTCACGATTCATATACGCCATCATCAGTACTTCACGGGTGTCCACATCCTGCACAATGGCAGGAACCAGCCCTTCATCCCAGCGGATGTGCTCCACAACCTGCTCCAGGGAGAGCTGCTCCTTGATCTCATTACTTACCTTAGTCACGGATTTCCACCCCTTGTTCTCTTAATTGTTGTTTTAACGCCGGAACGGCAATTTCTTTGTAGTGGAAAATCGTTGCTGCCAGACCTGCATCCGCCTTGCCTGCTGTGAACACGTCATAGAAATGAGATTCCTTGCCTGCACCACCTGATGCAATGACCGGTATACTCACCGATTCCGATACAGCCGCTGTCAGTTTCAGATCAAAGCCGTCTTTGGTTCCGTCAGCATCCATACTGGTGAGCAGAATTTCACCTGCACCCAGCTCCTCAGCCTGTTTGACCCACTCCAGTGCTTTGATTCCCGATGGCTTACGCCCGCCGTGGGTATAAACCTCCCACTCACCCCAAGCCTCGTTATACTTGGCATCGATGGCAACGACAATACATTGCGAGCCAAAGCGGCGTGCCCCATCCGCAATGATCTGTGGATTAAGAACAGCCGCTGTGTTCACTGCAATCTTATCTGCACCCGCACGCAAAATGCGTTTCATGTCCTCCACCTTGGATATGCCGCCGCCAACCGTAAATGGAATGGCAATCTCGCCAGCTGTCTGCCGCACAACTTCCTCCATCGTTTCACGGCCTTCTACTGATGCAGAGATATCGAGAAATACGAGCTCGTCCGCACCCTCGCGGTCATACAGTGCCGCCAGCTCTACCGGATCACCCGCATCGCGGAGATTGACGAAGTTCACGCCTTTAACAACCCGGCCGTCCTTCACGTCCAGACAGGGAATGATTCTTTTTGCCAGCATACTGCCTCTTCCTCTCTACCGATTATACTTACTTGTTCACCAGACGCACAGCTTCAGCCAGATCAATACTGCCGGTGTATAACGCTTTACCCACGATGGCTCCGCCAACACCGTCATCTGTATGGCGACTCAAGCGAAGCAGATCATCCATCACACTGACACCACCGGAAGCAATAACTGTTCGTCCGCTCGCTTTGGCAAGAGACACTATTGCTTCAACATTAGGCCCCTGCATCATGCCATCACGGGAAATATCCGTGAAGATGAACGTTTCCGCTCCATATGCAGCCAGTTCCTTCGCCAGCACTTCAGCCTGTACCTCGGAAGTTTCGAGCCATCCGCGAGTCGCCACATATCCGTTGCGAGCATCTATACCAATAGCTACTTTATCACCATAACGTCCCAATACCTCTTCCGTAAAAGCACGGTCCTCAATCGCAGCCGTTCCGATAATCAATCGGCTTACACCAAGCTCCAGCAAACGCTCAACATCTGCAACTGTACGAAGCCCGCCGCCTACCTGAACAGGCACATTCACTGCCGAAGCAATGCGTCCAATCAGCTCGTCGTTAACGGGACGTCCGGCTTTAGCACCATCCAGGTCTACGAGATGAACGTATGTACCGCCTTGCTTCTCCCAATCCAGCGCAACCTGAACCGGATCATCGTTATATACCGTTTCCTGATTATAATCTCCCTGTATCAGTCTTACACATTTGCCGTCCCGGATATCAATTGCCGGGTATAAAATAAAAGATGACATACAAGGCCTCCTGAGTATGGATTTGAGTTTTATAAGTCAGTTCAAGTCTCATTCAAGTTTTATTCCAAGGTTGACTTGAAACAGATTCGATCAATCTTCTTCAAAGGATCGGTGAACTGGTCAACGACAGGAAATTGCCAAGCAGCTTCATGCCAAGCTCGCCGCTCTTCTCGGGGTGGAACTGCATACCGAAGTTTGATCCTCTGCCCACAATGGCTGTAACCGGATGGCCGTAATCCGTAACCGCCAGCAAATCCTCTTTGTTGTCAGTTAATGCATGATATGAGTGCACAAAATAGACGTGACCTGCATCCAGGCCAACAAACAACGGATTTTCAGGGTGAAGGAATTCCAGACGGTTCCATCCCATATGCGGAACCTTCAGCTCGCCTGGTGCGAAACGCACCACTTTACCAGGTAGAATATCCAGTCCCTCATGCTGACCGTGCTCTTCACTTGAGCTGAAAAGCAGCTGCATCCCCAGACAGATGCCAAGGAGCGGTTTAGAGCTAGCCGCTGCTTCCTTGACTACAGCATCCAGACCCGTCTCCCGCAGATGCACCATCGCATCACCGAAGGCGCCAACACCGGGCAGGATTACACCATCTGCACCCAGAATAGCCTCACGCTCACCTGTGACCAGCGCTTCGTAGCCAAGACGTTCGACCGCTTTGCCGACGCTGTGCAGGTTCCCCATACCGTAATCGACAATTGCAATCGCCATCGTCTACAGCACTCCCTTCGTGGAAGGCACACCTGTTACCCGTGGATCAATCATCGTTGCTTCATCCAGCGCACGTCCAAGGGCTTTGAAGACCGCTTCAATCATGTGATGTGTGTTCTGACCATAGTGCACGATAACATGGAGAGTAATCCGTGCTTCAAGCGCCAGCTTCCACAGAAACTCATGCACTAGCTCTGTAGAAAAGCTGCCTACCTGCTGTGACGGATACTCAGCCCGATATTCAAAGTGCGGACGATTGCTCACATCGATGATCACTTGAGCCAGTGCTTCATCCATCGGAACAAACACACTGGCATAACGTTTAATCCCGCGTTTGTCGCCCAGTGCCTGGTAAAGCGTCTGTCCCAGACAGATTCCGATATCTTCAACCGTGTGATGATCATCGATCTCAATATCTCCGCGTGCCTGCACGTTCAGGTCGAACTGGCCGTGCTTCGTGAACAGGTCCAGCATGTGGTTGAGAAACGGTACATCCGTTTCGATATCGGATTGTCCTGTACCATCTACATTGAACGACAACTGGATATTGGTCTCATTGGTTTTGCGATCTACCTCTGCCTGACGTACTGCCCCTTTACTTTGAACCTCTACACCATTGTTTGTGCTCTTGTTCTGGTTATCCATTGTCCGATTCCGCCTTTCCTTCCTGTTCTAACCGTACAGCGATTGCACGGGCATGCCCCTCAAGCCCTTCATGACGAGCTAATTCAATGATTGCCGCTCCGTTCTGCAGCAGTGCTTCCTTACTATAATAGATCAAGCTTGATTTCTTGATAAAATCATCCACGTCCACGGGTGAACTGAACCGAGCCGTGCCATTTGTCGGAATAATATGGTTTGGTCCGGCAAAATAATCGCCTACCGGCTCCGAGCTGTATGGGCCGAGGAAGATCGCCCCTGCATTCTCAATCCGTCCAGCATAAGACATCGGCTCCTGCACCATGATTTCCAAATGCTCCGGCGCGAGCCGGTTCACGACATCGATTCCTTCATCGATGGAATCGACTACAATAATGGCGCCATACTGCTCTACCGAAGCAGCGGCGATATCACGTCGCGGCAGCACATCCAGCTGCCGCTTCACCTCAGCCTGCACGGCTTCCGCCTGCACGGCCGAATTGGTGACGAGAATGGCCGACGCCATCTCGTCATGCTCCGCCTGCGACAACAGGTCCGCGGCGACATACACCGGGTTCGCCGTGTCATCGGCGAGCACCACAATTTCACTCGGGCCGGCGATACTATCGATATCGACTGCCCCGTACACCTCGCGCTTCGCGAGCGCCACGTAGATATTGCCCGGCCCACAGATCTTGTCGACCGGGGCAATGCTCTCCGTGCCGTAAGCGAGAGCGGCGATTGCCTGCGCGCCGCCAACCCGGTACATCTCGTTCACGCCCGCTTCCGCGGCAGCTACGAGAATGTACGGGTTAATGCCCTCACCGCCGTTCGTCGCCGGCGGTGTGACAAGCACAATCTCCGGCACGCCTGCAACCTGTGCCGGAATCACATTCATCAGCACCGATGATGGATACGCTGCTTTCCCCCCGGGGACGTACACGCCGACACGCTTCAGCGGCCGAATAATCTGGCCGAGCAGACTGCCATCCGGCTGCCAGTCCATCCACGAATTGCGTTTCTGCTTCTCATGAAACGCACGGATGTTGACGGCGGCTTGACGAATCGCCGTCACAAACGATGGCTCCACGGCTGCATACGCCGCCTGGAGCTCCTCCTGCGGCACGCGCAGCTGCGCAGCCGTCAGCGTCGTGCGGTCCAGCTGCTCCGTGTAACGCAGCAGTGCCGCATCACCTTCCTGGCGAATATCTGCGACAATTCGCCGTACCGCTTCATTTTGCTCCGGTGTACCGTATTCCACTTCACGCTTCAGATCAAAATCCCGTGCTGATACAATCTTCATCCGTACACCCTCCCTTTCGGTTATACTCCCTGTTACGCTGTATATATCTATTGCCTCTCAGCTGGCTTGCTGATCAACTGCATCATGCCTGCCTGCTGATCCATTCACTATATAAGTTGTATTATTTATTTACCTGTTTACGATCCTTCAGTATCAACGCTGGCTGCCTGCAGAAACCTCATCCCCGCTTGGAATAACGAATTGGAGTGCATCACATAAAGCCTGAATGCGGGCATTTTTCATCCGGTAGCTCACTCGATTCGCAATCAAGCGACTGGTGATGTCCAGAATCTGCGTCATTTCCACAAGGCCGTTCTCACGCAGCGTCTGCCCGGTCTCCACCAGATCGACGATCCGATCAGCCAATCCAATCAGAGGTGCAAGCTCGATGGAGCCATTCAGCTTAATAACTTCAACCTGCTGTCCCTGCTCACGGAAATACTGGGAAGCAATGCGAGGATACTTGGTTGCCACCCGCTGCTGAATGCCTGCTTTCCAGTCCGGCAGTCCAATCACCGACATACGGCACTGGGCAATACCCAGATTCAGCAGCTCATACACATCGCGATCTTCCTCAAGCAGCACATCCTTCCCGACAATGCCGATATCGGCAACGCCGTACTCCACATACGTTGGAACATCGACAGGCTTAGCCATAATGAACTCCATTCCGGCTTCAGGCACTTCAATAACCAGCTTGCGTGTATCATCCACATCCTCGGGAATATCCAGTCCTGCTTCACGGAACAGCTTGGAGGCCTTTTTATAGATGCGGCCTTTGGGCATTGCCACCTTTAGAATATCCGACATCTCAAAGTCCTCCTTTGGGTGATCCATAGATAATGACCTGTTCATCCGGGTCTGCGCTAGCTCCACTTGCTTTTACTTCTCCTTGATCCGTAAGGAGAGACGTAATAACATTCTGCCCGATACTCCGCAATCTTGCCGCTTCAGCCAGTGCATCAGCCCGGCGTTCCGGGCTGTATTCGATACGTACCGACTTCTTCTCTTCAATCGTGATGCCATGAACACCATCAATGATCCGGTTTGTTTTTAACGCAAAACCTGTAGCCGGAAGCGCCCGTCCAAACTGCTGCAGCAGATTGTCATACCGTCCCCCGCTGCATACCGGTGATCCCAGCTCTGCCGCGTATCCTTCAAACGTCATGCCTGTATAATAGGAGAAATCCCCGATCATCGTCAGGTCAATCAGCACATGCTCCGAGACACCGTAAGCCTCCAGCACCTCAAACACCGCGCATAGATGTGCAATAGACTTCGCCGCTTCGGGACTTGAACTGAGCTCGCCTGCATGGGTACAGATTTCCTTCCCGCCGCGCAGACGCAAAATGGCTTCAAGCCGTTGTTTCTGCCCAGGCTCCAGATGTAAAGCTTCAATAGATTGGCGGTAGCCCACATAATCTCGTCCCAGAAGCCCTTCCTTCAGCTGCTCCTGCTCTGCCGTCTGGCCAGGAATAACCTCTTCCAGCAATCCGTTCAGAAAGCCCATATGACCCATCGCGATTTTAAAAGAAGATACCCCCGCAGCCTGCAACGAGGCAATGGCCAGTGCAACCACTTCAGCATCAGCTTCAGGAGAATCATCTCCTACGAGCTCCACACCTGTCTGAAAGAACTCTGCTTCACGCCCGGCTTCCTCTTCAATCGAACGAAATACGTTCGCATGATAGGACAGACGCAGCGGCAGTTTCTCATCTTTAAGCATGGATGACACTACACGTGCGATTGGAGCCGTCAGATCAGAGCGCAATACCAGCGTTGTTCCCCGACTGTTCAATAATTTAAACAATTTGCGATCCGATGTTGAACTGGCTACTCCTACCGTATCGTAGTATTCAATCGTTGGTGTGATGATCTGGCGGTAACCCCAGCGCTCCATGCATTCCAGTACATTACGTTCAATCATCCGCAGCTTGGATACGACATGTGGTGTGTAATCGCGAAAGCCGGTCGGTTTTTCAAAGCCTTTTGGTTTGGACATTGGTACTATTCACCCCGAGTTATGAATTTGAATGCTTGTCATTTGCATCATCTATATCATGATATCGCTCTATTTCAACAGGATTTATGTATGACAAATCCCCATTCTATGTTGTAACCCGAATTCAGTGTAAAGCCGCATTACACAATGAAAAAGACATCTTTTTTCCAATCACATATGTTGATCTTATAGATCGTAAATACATTTCACTAACAGATTACAAATGCATTTCTCTAACATTCACTTTCGTATGGTAAAGTGCTAACAAACTAAAGGATATGGGATATGATAACATGAATCCTGCTGGAACGTCAACCAACTGGCGGGCTAACCACATTTGTTCCCTTTCCGTTCTTCTACCCCCATTACTTATCATGCCTCATGCAGCTTATATCCCTGCACCTAAACGTTCGCTGACGCTGTTAGACTTCAAATTTTGTATACGAAAAAAGCTGCCTTCAGCAGCTCTTCCTGTATGCATCCCTGTACCTTTATTTCCTGCCAATTTCAGCTTAGTGCAGCTTGCCCCGAGACACCTCGTCCGTTTTAAAAATCATTTCCTCTTTCGCTGTCGCCTCTTCCTCTGCCGATGACGCAGAACGCTTCAGCTCACGTAGCGGATTACCTCCAACAAAAGCCCCCGGAGCCACATCCTTATGAACCACTGCACCGGCAGCAACCACTGCTCCATCACCAATTGTTACCCCTGGAAGGATCGTGGTGTTCGCCCCGATGAGCACATGATCTCCGATGATGACCTCACCCAGCCTGTACTCTTTAATGAGATATTCGTGTGCCAGAATCGTCGTGTTGTACCCGATCACGGAGTTTTCACCGATCTTTATCTTTTCCGGGAAAAAAACATCCACCATCACCATCAGGCCAAAAGCCGTATGCTTTCCAACCTTCATGCCCAGCACCCGATTATAGATCCAGTTCTTCAGAGGAAGAATCGGGCAGTACCGTGACAGCTGAATCCAGATAAAGTTATAAACACCTTTCCACGGGCTCACCGTCTTGTAGATATGCCAAAGCGCATTCTCGGTTTCTACGGGATAGCGGGTTACTTTTCTCATGAACGTCCCGTTCCTGTAAGGATTTTGTCCAGCAAGTCCCTCATATCATGCAAAATGTAATCCGGCTTGTATCCGCTCAGAACCTCTTCTCCTTTAAGAGACCATGCCACACCGGCAGAGAGAGCACCAGCATTCTGCGCAGATTGTATATCCACTGGACTGTCGCCCACCATCAGCGTGCGAGCGGGATCTGATCCAAGCTCGGCCATCGCTTTCTGTACAGGCTCGGCATGTGGCTTCGGATGAGTAACATCCGTTACCGTTACAATAGACTTCATATATTTAAGCAGATCGAAACGTTCCAGCACTTTCAGGGTCGAAGGGCGAATTTTGGTTGTTACTACCCCCATCGTAATGCCTGCCTGATCCAGAGCCTCCACCACCTCAATCACATAAGGGAACGGCTTGACCATTGCTTCATGATGAATATCATTGTAAGCCCGATAACCTTTGACATACTCCGATACCTCTTCATGACCTGAAAAGGTTCGCATTTGTTGCTCCAATGTGCCCCCCATATGCGGAATGATCTGTTCCCTTGTCCATGGTTCAGCATGGTCCCACCCTTGCATGACGTGCAGGAAGGAGTTGATAATCAGCTCATTGGTATCAATAATCGTTCCATCCAGATCAAACAGTACCGTGTCAATCACGTTGCATTACTCCTTTTTATCTTCAACTTGCTTAGTCTCATCTTGAGCCTGACCCGAAGTGGTTGATGATGCTGGTGTTACTTTTGGCTCTTTACCAGCTTCTGTTCCCGTGTGCTCGATATCATCAGCAGTTACCTTCGACGAAACGATCGGATCACTGTAATGTGCATCTGCTTTTCCGGTCACTCTTCTCACCACAATAAAGACAACCGCGGCAACAATAATGGCAATGGCAAGCAGTTGAGAGATCCTTACGTTACCGTATGCCGGGTCCAGATATCCCTGCTCGAATCCCAACGCCGTCATCGGCGACCACAGACCATTCACAAACGAAGCGACCCATTCCGGAGCCTGGAATGCCAGACTGTCCGTACGCAGAGCTTCAATGAAGAAACGTCCGATAGAATACCAGATAAAATAAGACATAAACAGTTCACCAGAACGCATAAACTTCTGGCGACGAAGCACTAACAGAATAATCAGTCCAACAAAGCTCCATACCGATTCATATAGAAACGCCGGGTGATGGAATACACCTTCCACGTTCATTTGATTCACAATAAAGTCTGGCAGGTGCAGCTTGTCTCTTAAAAAGGATTCTTCAACAGGACCGCCGTATGCTTCCTGATTGACAAAATTGCCCCACCGTCCAATCATCTGTCCCACGATGAGGCCCGGTGCACAGATATCCGCCATACGCCAGAAGTTGTACCCTTTGCGGCGGAAGAAGATAACTGCACAGATAATTGCACCGATTAATGCGCCATAGATCGCAATACCACCGTTCCATATTTTGAAAACATCCCACAAGTTGTCCTTATAATCTTCCCACTTAAACGCAACGTAATAGATTCGAGCTCCGATAATGGCGGAAGGCACACCCAGCAGTACCATATCCATGAACACTTCTTGCGGGATATTAAATCTCTTGCCCTCCCGAATAACGAGAAGCAGCCCCAGGAGCGCAGCCATACCCAGAATAAGGCCATACCAGTGAACCTTCAAAGCGCCAATGGAGAACGCTATCGGGTTCAACAGTAATAATGTATCCATTCGTTCACACTCCTATCAATTCACATCTGTAAGCATGACCATGTGGAGCCTGCACGAACCTTCTCGTTCAAGGAGTACAGACGCCATGTGTCATGCTTCATTATTTCAATTATACTTGGCTTGATATTTTCTATCCTGAATTACAACTGATCTTCGTCAGCAGCTTACTTAGTCCATATCTTCCATATCTTCCGAAATGGTCGCTGTCAGCTTGTTTGTGAACTGGAGTGCCGCATTAAGTCCCATCTGTTTCAAGCGATAGTTCATCGCAGCCACTTCGATGATTACAGCCAGGTTTCGTCCCGGCCGAACAGGAATGGTCACGAGAGGTACATCCGTATCAATGATACGTGTTGTCTCCTCATCCAATCCCAGACGATCATACTGTTTATCCTGCTGCCACGCTTCAAGACGTACCACCAGCGTAATCCGTTTGTTATTCCGTACAGCCCCAGCACCAAACAAGGTCATCACGTTGATGATACCGACACCGCGGATTTCAAGCAGATGACGGATCAGCTCAGGTGCAGTACCGTGCAATTGAAAGTCAGAGGTTTGACGGATTTCCACCGCATCATCGGCAATCAAACGGTGTCCACGCTTCACAAGCTCCAGCGCAGTTTCACTTTTACCGATACCGCTGCTGCCTGTAATCAGCATCCCTACACCATACACATCACACAATACACCATGGATTGTGGCCGTTGGTGCTAATTTGCCTTCCAAAAATCCGGTAATACGGCTGGACAAGATCGTTGTCGCCATATTGCTGCGAAGCACAGCCAGATTTTGCTCTTCACTAATATCAATCAGTTCCTGTGGCACTTCCAGTCCACGGGTTACAACGATACATGGCGTCTCCTCGGTGCATAGACGCTGCATACGTTCACGACGCTCTTGCTCAGGCAGCATTGCAAAAAAGGCCAGTTCCGTCCTTCCCAACAGCTGTACCCGCTCTTTTGGATGATATTCGAAATAACCGGCCATTTCCAGACCAGGACGGTTGAGATCATCTACCGTGATGAATCTCTTCAAGCCATGGGAGCCAGAAACAACTTCCAACTGAAACTGCTGTACCAATTCGGATACTTTCACTTTTTTCGCCATTTGTCTCTTCCTTTCAGCATTCGCTGTGCCTCTATGTACCTCAGTTCGTGTATCATTTCTTTCCATTATTAGCGCATTCACAACATGATCCAGCGTATCTATACCATGATCCAAAGCCCAGCATGTCTAGCCTCCAGAGATGATTCTTTGAGACTTTAACATGCAGCATTTTAAGGGCAGACCTTCAAATAATCTTAAATGAATTTTGCATTGAATGCAATCGCAAGGCTTGTACTTATGCCTGCTATTCCACAGGATTGTCGTTATTCTGTTTCACCGAAAACCGATTGATCCGATAATCTTTAAAAAAGCCCCTTCCAGCAAGAACGGAAGGGGCTCGGTTTATAATATATAATTACGTTACGTTCAGATCTCATCGTTACCGAGGATCTTCAGTAGGATTAGTCTTGAAGAAGTACGTTCACTTCAGTCTCTTTGTCAAAGATATGAACTTTGTTCATGTCGATAGCCATTTTAACTGTGGAACCATCACGAGTGTTGGAGCGTCCGTCTACACGTGCGATTGTAGTATCATTACCTACACCGCTCAAGTAGAGAAGCATTTCGTGACCGAGGTTCTCTGTTACATCTACGTGAGTAGAGAATACAGAGTTCGGGGATGCTTCCAGGAATACTGGCTCTTCGTGAATGTCTTCTGGACGTACGCCCATAATCACTTCTTTGGCAGCATATCCTTTGGATTTCAACACTTGTGCTTTACCTTGCGGGATTTCAACGTCCACACCAGGAGCTACGAAGTGCAGGCTTGAACCTTGCTCAGCCAGTTTACCCGAGATAAAGTTCATTGTCGGGGAACCGATGAAACCTGCTACGAACAAGTTAGCCGGGTGGTTATACAGCTCTTCAGGAGAAGCAGCTTGCTGGATGATACCATCCTTCATAACTACGATCCGGTCTCCCATCGTCATTGCTTCGATCTGGTCATGCGTTACGTAGATTACAGTTGTTTCCAAACGTTTAGCCAGCTTTGTGATTTCCGCACGCATCTGACCACGCAGTTTCGCATCCAAGTTGGAAAGCGGCTCATCCATCAAGAAGACTTGTGGATCACGGACAATCGCACGTCCCAAAGCGACACGTTGACGTTGACCACCGGACAATGCTTTAGGCTTACGCTCAAGCAAGTGCTCGATATCGAGGATTTTAGCTGCTTCACGTACACGTTTGTCGATCTCGTCTTTTTTAACCTTACGCAATTTCAATCCAAATGCCATGTTTTGGTATACGCTCA
This sequence comes from Paenibacillus sp. TC-CSREp1, assembly GCF_050171015.1. Taxonomy (NCBI): domain Bacteria; kingdom Bacillati; phylum Bacillota; class Bacilli; order Caryophanales; family Paenibacillaceae; genus Paenibacillus; species Paenibacillus sp. TC-CSREp1. Next base: position 200,901 of record NZ_JBNOKM010000016.1, read on the forward strand.
TATGCGGATACAAAGCGTAGGATTGGAATACCATCGCGATATCACGGTCTTTAGGTGCAACATCATTCACGACACGGTCACCGATATAGAGTTTACCTTCAGAAATTTCCTCAAGGCCTGCGATCATACGCAGTGTTGTTGATTTACCACAACCGGACGGACCTACCAGTACCAGAAACTCTTTGTCTTTGATGTCCAGGTTAATGTCAACTACAGTTGCTTTATCAGAACCCGGGTATTTTTTGAAAATATGCTCTAAACGTACTCCTGCCATGATTGTTGCCTCCTCAGAGATCATTTTGTAATCGAATACAATTTGTAGTTTTATAATACCCTATCGCTTGGTTATTTGACTATTCGCAAACTGCACAAAAATATCAAACCTTTTTCGTCACTTTGTACATCAGCAGCAAAAGCTGCACAATATTTGCGCTTTTGAAATGTCTAACATCATATCCTATCTCTTGTTTGATCTTGTCCAGACGGTATACCAGCGTATTGCGATGGATAAACAAACGCTTCGCCGTCTCGCTGACGTTGCAGTCCAAACTAAAGAAGATTTCCAAGGTGGCTAACGTTTCACTATCATCGAAGAGAAGCGTGCCCTTGCCAATTTCCTGAATAAAACGAAGCCGCTGCTGCTCCGATATACTGGCGACAAGCTGCTCCAGCTGCAGTTCCCATGGAAGGTGTATATGCTGTGTCACGTGAAATGAACGCCCTAGATGTATGCTCTCCTGAAGAAGGGAGGTCACCTGAACTAATGCATTCTTGGGAATACAAGGAAAAGATGCGGACAGATGAAACACCCCTGCAAACTCACTCGCCACCAGTTCATATAATCCGGAACAAAATGCAAGGAGCGAATCTTTACGCGCCTCTGCGGTATCTTCATCTGCTTCCCCCGTAACCACTGTCTCGTCACTCATAAAGAGCCATTCCTGTGCGCCAAGAGGGATCAAAGTCACCTCTTCTCCGAAATAACTCTCCAATAGTTTATTTAAAACGTTAGAGTCAACGCGCTGAGAATCAGGGGTTTCACCCTGTAATACAAAAAGAACCTTCTCTTTCTGAAACTCCTCAAATGTATTGAACGGAGTCGGCAGCTGTTCAGTATTGTCAGGACTGTAAACTTTAATCTGATTCTGAAGCCATCTCCCTAATATAATTAACTGTTGATCTGCATCCTCGTCCTGAAGGGATACCTTAAGTCCGCTATTTAAACCTGAATTGCTGCGGAGAAGTAACTCAATCAAACGACGAGCCTCCATTGTGATCGATGCCGACGGGCACCCCCAGCAAACTACTGTATTCTCATCAGGATTGCTGCCCACTCTGAAAAAAATTCGCTCTCCCGCGTCTAAACTAATGATCTCTGCTGACATGCATGAACCTGTCATACGCTCATCTTCTTCTTCATGAGCTTTGCTTTGAATAAAAAGCGGTTGATTTGCTTCCAAACTGCTCAAGTTCTCAATGGATTGATTCCACTCGAGCATCGTAATTTCATATTCATCTAATGTGGTGCCTATAACGGCCTCAATTTGCTGTTTTAAATCAAGTATGTGCTTCATGTCATGAACGCCACCACTCTGTTTATTTTATTCATTATTTTATCATATCTTGCTCTGCACTGCTCTTTGGCTCAGCGGCTCACATAATTATCGTTATTGTCCTATACAAAAAAGAGTGATCGATCAAATTAATGATCAATCACTCTCTATTTAAGATGAGCCATGAAGGACTCGAACCTTCGACACCCTGATTAAAAGTCAGGTGCTCTACCAACTGAGCTAATGGCTCAAAAACTGGTGGAGGATGATGGATTCGAACCACCGAACCCGTACGGGAGCAGATTTACAGTCTGATGCGTTTGGCCAC